>CANQCX010000183.1 GCA_947591115.1 uncultured Lachnospiraceae bacterium
TTTCTGATCGGAGAGCAGTTTATCGGGCAGGATACGGTCGCGATGGTTCTGGGAGACAATATTTTTGCGGGACATGGCCTGAAAAAGCGGCTGAAAGCGGCGGTTGAAAATGCGGAGTCCGGAAAGGGAGCGACGGTATTCGGCTACTATGTAGACGATCCGGAGCGTTTTGGAATCGTGGAATTTAATGCAGAAGGAAAAGCGGTTTCCATTGAGGAAAAACCGCAGAAGCCAAAAAGCAATTACTGTGTAACCGGACTGTATTTTTACGATAACCGCGTAGTAGAATTTGCCAAAAATTTAAAACCGTCCGAACGAGGAGAACTGGAAATTACCGATCTGAATCGGATCTATCTTAAACGGGGAGAATTAAACGTAGAATTGCTGGGACAGGGATTTACATGGCTGGATACGGGAACGCATGAAAGCCTTGTGGACGCGACTAATTTTGTAAAAACCGTAGAAACGCACCAGCATCGTAAAATTGCCTGTCTGGAGGAGATCGCCTATTTAAACGGGTGGATCCAGAAGGAAGATGTCATGGCGGTTTACGAACTGCTGAAAAAGAATCAGTACGGCCAGTATTTAAAAGATGTACTGGATGGAAAATATCAGGAAAACCTTTATTAAAACACGAAAAAGGAGAACGAATATGACGATCATTGTAACGGGCGGAGCCGGATTTATCGGCAGTAATTTTGTATTTCATATGTTAAAACAATATCCAGACTACCGGATCATATGTCTGGACAAGCTGACGTACGCGGGAAATCTGTCTACGCTTGCGCCGGTAATGGACAATCCGAATTTCCGGTTTGTGAAAGCGGATATTTGCGACAGGGATGCGGTATACCGGTTGTTTGAAGAAGAGCATCCGGATATGGTGGTAAATTTTGCAGCGGAGTCTCATGTAGACCGTTCGATCGAAAATCCGGAAATTTTCTTGCAGACGAATATTCTTGGAACGGCTGTTTTGATGGATGCATGCCGCAAATACGGAATTACCCGCTATCATCAGGTTTCTACGGACGAGGTGTACGGAGATCTTCCGCTGGATCGTCCGGATCTGTTTTTTACAGAGGACACGCCGATCCATACCAGCAGTCCGTACAGCTCCTCCAAAGCAGGAGCGGATCTTCTGGTTCTGGCTTATCACAGAACATACGGACTTCCGGTAACCGTCAGCCGCTGCTCCAACAATTACGGTCCGTATCATTTTCCGGAGAAGCTGATTCCGTTAATGATCGCCAACGCATTAAATGACAAGCCGCTTCCGGTTTACGGAAAAGGAGAAAATGTCCGCGACTGGCTGTATGTGGAAGACCACTGCAAAGCGATCGATCTGATCCTCCATAACGGAAGGGAAGGCGAAGTATACAATATCGGCGGGCACAATGAGATGAAAAACATTGATATTGTAAAATTGATCTGCAAAGAACTGGGAAAACCGGAAAGCCTGATTACTTATGTAGAGGATCGCAAGGGACACGATATGCGTTATGCCATTGATCCGGCAAAGATCCATCGCGAGCTGGGATGGCTTCCGGAAACCAAATTTGCAGACGGGATCAAAAAGACGATCCAGTGGTATCTCAAAAATCGGGAATGGTGGGAGACCATTATTTCCGGAGAATACCAAAATTACTATGAAAAAATGTATGGCAGCCGCAGGGAGGTTGGCAAAGCATGAGAGTATTGGTAACAGGAGCCGCCGGCCAGCTTGGACATGATGTGATCAACGAACTGACAAAAAGGGGACACGAAGGCATCGGAAGCGATATTGCCTCCTCCTACAGCGGAATCAAAGACAATACGCCGGTAACGCGGCTTTTGTATGTGCCGATGGATATTACCGATCCGGAGGCGGTAAGGAATACCCTTCGGGAGCTGAAGCCGGAAGCCGTCGTGCATTGCGCCGCATGGACGGCGGTAGATCTGGCCGAGGAAGCGGAAAATTTAAAAAAAGTCCATGCGATCAATGCAGAAGGAACGCGAAACATTGCGCGTGTATGCAGGGAAATCGGCAGCAAACTGGTATACATCAGTACGGATTACGTGTTTGACGGGCAGGGCGAACTGCCCTGGGAGCCGGACTGCAGGGCGTATGCGCCGCTGAATGTTTACGGAAAGACCAAGCTGGAGGGCGAGCTTGCAGTATCGGAGCTTATGGAAAAATTTTTTATCGTGCGGATCGCATGGGTATTCGGAATCAACGGCAGCAATTTTATCCGGACGATGTTAAATCTGGGGAAAACCCATGACAAGATACGGGTGGTATGCGACCAGATCGGGACGCCGACCTATACGCTGGATCTGGCCCGTCTTCTGGCGGATATGCTGGAAACGGAAAAATACGGATATTATCATGCAACCAACGAGGGCGGCTACATTAGCTGGTACGATTTTACACAGGAAATTTTCCGGCAGGCAGCCGCAAAAGGGCATTTAGAATACGGTAAAGACCGCATTCAGGTAATTCCGGTTACGACGGAGGAATACGGCGTCTCCAAAGCGGCAAGACCGTTTAACAGCCGTCTGGATAAAAAAAAGCTGGTTCAAAACGGATTTGTACCGCTTCCGGACTGGAAGGACGCGCTTTCCCGATATCTGGATGAAATTGAGTGGTAACGGATGGCAGAGAAAGGAACATAGAGCATGGGACAGATAAAAGTAGAAAAAAATGCGGGAGGAATTGAAGGCCTCTGCGTCATTGAACCGGCGGTTCATGGAGATGAAAGAGGTTACTTTATGGAAACCTACAACCAGAAGGATATGGAAGCGGAAGGATTGAATCTGGTATTTGTGCAGGACAATCAATCGGCATCCGTCAAAGGCGTTTTAAGGGGACTGCATTTCCAGAAGCAGCACCAGCAGGGAAAACTGGTGCGCGTAGTACGCGGCAGCGTTTTTGATGTCGCCGTAGATCTGCGCAGGGAAAGCAAAACGTATGGAAAATGGTTTGGCGTAGAGCTGACGGAGGAAAACAAAAAACAGTTTTACATTCCGAAGGGATTTGCTCATGGCTTTCTGGTATTGTCAGATAGAGCGGAATTTTGTTATAAATGTACGGATTTTTATCATCCCGAGGATGAGGGAGGTCTTGCATGGAACGATCCGAAGATCGGGATCCGCTGGCCGCAGCTGACAGGCGGCTATTCGGGGAGCGCGTCTGCAGAAGGCTACGCGATGGAAGACGGAACACCGCTGAATCTAAGTGAAAAGGATCAGCTTTGGAAGGGAATGGAAGAGGCGCCGGTCTTATAAGATCGGCGTCTTTTCTGTTGCCAAAATTCTGGCATTTCAATTCCGGCAAAGAAAAATGCCGGCGTCTTTTGTAATGCGGTAGCCTTTTTTAACCTTTTTTTCCACAAAAGAACGGAAATCCCGATAGCGATCCGGAAGATACTGATTTTGATTTCCATGACAGGATAAAATGTAGGCGATCAAAGGCTCCGCCGAATCAATCCGGATAGCGTCGTCGTAATTCAGGCATGCGACCTCGTGAAATTCCGTCTGAAGCATCCGGCTGCCGTTTTGAAGGCCGAAGCGTTCGTATAATTTTTCTCCGGACAGCACGATCCGGTTGTCGAATTCCTGAACCAGATCGGTAATTTCTTTCATATGGGAAGGCCCGTACGCGCTGCACAGGAAGGCTCCGTCCGGTTTTAGCACGCGGCGGACTTCTTTACAGACTTTTGGAATATCCGAACAATAAAAAAGCACATGATTGGC
>CANQCX010000184.1 GCA_947591115.1 uncultured Lachnospiraceae bacterium
GCGCGCAGGGAGAGTTCCTCCGGATGTTCCGAAAGAGCCAGCCGGACATAGGCTTTTCCAAGCGCTTCTGCATCGTCAATGTCCACAACGATCCCGCAGTTTTCTCCGTCCGTTGCTTCCGCTGCCGCATCAAATCTTGTCAGCGCAAGCGCACAACCCGCATGTAACGCTTCCGCAATGACATTCGGAGTGCCTCCCTCCACTTCGCTCGACAGCGTAAAAATTTTCGCGCGCCGGTACTCCTCATACAATAAATCACGATCCGCGATCGCTCCCGTCAGGATGACGCGGTCGCGCAGCGCCGGATATTTCTGAAAATAAGTTTTTAGATATTCCTCAAACTGTGGATCCACCGTTCCCACCATCCGCAGGCTCCAATCGGGTATGGCATCCGCCGCCAATGCAAACGCCTCGAGCATGATGTGATCTGCTTTCTGCTCCGTTCCGATTCTGGCAACCGTCAGGATTATATTTTCCTTTTCGCAAAACGGCGGCAATTTCCGCTCTTTCCCAAACGAATAATAACCATTTGGGACATAGGCAATTTTCCATGGCCATTTGAGATTCAGATGCTCCTGCATTGCCTTGCCGCTGGTCGCAATTACATCGCAGCAGTCCATAAAGATTTTAAACCCTGTCTGCTCCCAGTCGATTCCGTCCATCCAAACACTGTTTGCATCCAGTCCGACGTAGATCTTTCCCATCGGATTGCATACTTTATAAGTATAGGCAACCATAAAATTACTGTTGTAACAGCCGCGCAGGATCAAAAGATCAATCTCTTTTGCATGCGCCTTGATATATTCCACCTTTGCCGGAACGCTTCCGTTTTCCAGAAATTCCAGTTCAATTCCATCGACAAGCGGAAGATAGGTATAACCGTCTCCCTTCGCCCCGACCATTTTTACCTGAAAACCATAGTTTTTGTGAAGCAGATACGGAATCAAGCCACAGTCCTTGATCAGTTCAACGTTACTCCATGGCCGTTCGTAAGGCGCCATCGCTACCGCTTTCATTCGTTTTCCTCCATTTTTTGACTAATTGCCGCCGTCTGCTCCAATTCCTGCTCCAGACGCAGCAGCTCCTCATCCTCCGGAAGCATCGAACGAACATTCCCAATGATCGCAAGCGCTTCTTGTTTCATTCCATTCACAATCAATGTACGCAGCTGTCCTTTTATCTGATCCGTCAATTCTAAGAGCTGTTCCTGTTCTTTTCTTTTTTGCTTCCACTCTGCATCCGCTTCCCCCAGCATACTCCAAATCCGTTCCGCTCCCTCATGTCCCTCTGCTTTCCAGCGTTCTACTTCTCCTACAAAATAATTCCACAGAGGCGCATGTCCATGCATGAGCCGCAGCGTATCCAAAAATACTTCTTTCTGCGGCAGAGTACACATCGCTTCCATTAGTGTTTCCGCCATTTTTTCAAATACATAAATCTGCTTTTCTTCCCATTTCAGGCACTGTAAATATTGCTTCAAATAATTTACATTTCCCTGTTTCAATCCATCACAGATCAACAGGGAATAAATCTCTTTCTGCTTTACTTCATCCATGCATTCCCCGACAAAAGGCGCAATCTGCTGTGAATATAATTCCTCCTCATGAGAAGCAAACCACTCCTTGAGCTTTAAATACTGCAGAGCGCTGCTTTCAGATTGGTCGTATTCTCCCAGAAAAAAATAGCTTTTTGCGCGTGAATGGCAGAGAAAAACGCGGAAAAGTCCGGTGTTTCTTGGATCCCTTTCGGCTTCCCTGCAAAGCTGCTCTGCATCACTGTATTTTTCCTGTCCTATCTTTGCCAGTATCTTTGCCGCATAAAAAGATCCTAGATAAATATTACTGACCGCATCATCATATTCAGCAGTCATTTGCAACCCCGCTTCCCCCAACCGGTACATATGCTCATAATCGTCAATTGCCCGGTATTCCTGCAAAAGCTGCAGCCTCCAGCGCAGTTTCTGCGGTTCTTCTCGGATCATCTCCTCCAAAAGTACGCGGTTCCGTTCAAAATGCTTTTGTTTCGCCTCATCATCCGCAAAAACGTAACCATAATGATATACTTTGCTACGCAGATTTTTATGCTTCCCATGTGTCGGCGCCAGATATTCGTGGATACGGCTTTCAAAATGCGTGTCCCGTCCCATTCGCACCATACGTTCCACCCATGTATCTGTAAACTGCGAGCCGTTTGCATCCAAAAAATTTCTCTGGATATAACTGGCATATCCGTACGCACGATATTCTCCGTTTTGAAAAAAAGCGATCAATTCCTCAGTGTCAGCAAACCACTCATCGTCATCCAGATACAAAAACCATTCGCCAGACGCATATTTCAAACTCTCATTTCTGGCTTTGGAAAAATCATTGCACCATGTAAATTCTGCAATGACATCTGCATATTTGTTTACGATCTTTCGCACTTCTTCCCCGCATCCGGTATCAACTACGATCAATTCGCAAGGAATCCGCTCCCGAATCGGCATTAAAGAATCCAGACATTTTTGAATCGTCTCTATTCGATTGGAAACAAGAAGACCGATCGACAATACTACCTTCTGCTGCTCCATATGCTTCTCCTGTTTAAGAAAATTTCTTTTCTAATTCTTTTTCCAAATGCAAAAGCTCTTCATCCTCCGGAAGCATACCGCGAAGCTGCCGGACGATCGGAGCCGCCTCCGCGTACATTCCGGCGTCCATCAATGTGCGCACCTGAGCCTGAACCTGCTTCGCCATCGCCCGCAGCTCTTCATTTGCCGCCGACGCCGCAGCCTGCTGCTTTTCTTGTTCTTCTCCCAGCAGTTTGGCAAAATGCTTTACCATTTCGCCGCTTTCCTGCCATGCTTTGGCGCAGGATTTCAAACAATCCAGTTTTTTGCCCCATTCCTGCTCCCCGCAGGTTAGCATCCGGTCGATCCAGACTGCTCCGCGGCAATCCGCCTGAAGCATCGCCATTTCGCCTTCAAACGCCTGCGCGGTATAGACGCGCTGCGCAAAGCGCAGACCGCTGTCTGCAAATGTCCGGAGCAGACCGCACATCCGCTCATAATCCGATTCCGAAGCATCCGCCAAAAGCTGCGCTTTGGCATCGTGCATATCCAGATAATCATACCGGATATCCTCCTTCGTCCGGATCTGAGCCAGATGGTTTCTTACCTTTTCCCAGTCCGCCGGAGATTTGCGGCGTTCCAGCACGATTACAACCGCCATCCACTGGGAAAGCTCCAATCCCAGTATCATTTCTTCCAGCGGCAGAAGTCCCCCTGCCGCAATTTCCCAGATATCATCCGGCAGAAATAAAAATTCCCCGTTTCCTGCCATTTTCTTTGCAATGTCTTCTTTCAATTCTGTGCGCAGCTCCTCCGGAAACTCACTCCGGCGTCCCAGACGCACCAGCGCCAGCGCCCAGAGCGTACGGATCGCTTTGCGCTGCTCTTCCGTAACCAGATTTTTTACAAGCAGAATGCTTTCTTCAATGATCTGCTCCTGCTCGCTTTTTTCTTCCTTCCGGTATGTATTCCATTCATCCAGATACGCGCACGCATACTCTGCCGCGCGCTCATACTGACCGCCTTTCTCCGCGTTTTCCGCGCCCAATGCATACAGAGCGCACCGCGCCGCCGAAGAATTCCTTGCATCCT
>CANQCX010000185.1 GCA_947591115.1 uncultured Lachnospiraceae bacterium
ATTCCTGCGCAGTTTCTCTCGGCTGTTTGGTTTTCCCGTCTACCAGAATCTGCAGCGCAAAATGCTCGATATCCGCAAAATCCGCGATCCGCCTCTTTTTTTTCTTTTCCTGAATCGCCTCCAGATAGCTTAGGCTTAGGCGGAGAAGTTCCTCCGCCAGCGGGCGCAAACGATTAAGCTGCGCTGCCAGCTCTTCTCCGGAAACGGAAAAATACTTTTCCTTTAATTCTTTTAATTCTTCTTTGATCCGGTTTCTTTTGGACTGTACGGCTTCTTTTTTCTGCACGTCGCACTGCTCCCCACGAATAACCGGAAGCCGTCCGAATTCCAAACGGGCAAAAAAATCACAAAACGACCTGCCGTCCCCGCAGCTTTCGATATCCTCCAACATCAGGATATCCTGCTGCAGCACCGGTACATAGCGGTTCGGTCCGTCCGGCTCCCCTGCCGCCGCCAGCAGTTCTTTTAATTCGTCCCGAATATCCAAAATGAGCCTTTTTGTATTGAAAAGCAACAGCTCCATGACCGGAATTTTCCAGATTTCCTCCGGCGTCTTTGCCTGATACTCCTCCGCCAGTCCCAAAATCCACTCTTTGGGCCATGGACTGCTGGACGACATCCGATAAATTTTGCTTACCATATCTTTTACGCGCTGATCGTTCCGTTTTCCGGAATAGGTATCGACCAACCGCAAAAAAGCCTCGTTTTCTTCGGATTCGTAATTGGCGGCAAACAGTTCGTCCAGCACATCCATTTCCAGCAGCTTGATCTCTCCTTCGTCCGCGATCCGGAAATTCGGATCCAAATGAATCTCCTCAAAATGGTTGCGGACGACAAACAAACAAAAGCTGTCAATGGTCGTGATCATGGCGTTATGGATCAGGGAGCTTTGGCGCAGCAGATTGGCGTCCTCCGGAAATTCCTCCCGTTTCTTTTCAATGGCATCGCAGATTCTCTCCCGCATCTGGGCGGCAGCCGCTTTGGTAAAGGTAACGACCAGCAGACGATCGACATCCACCGGATGTTTCAAATCGCTGATTCTCTTTAAGATACGCTCTACCAAAACAGCCGTCTTTCCCGAACCTGCCGCTGCGGAGACTAAAATATCGCAATCCCGCAGATCGATCACTTTTTGCTGTTCCTCTGTCCATTTGACGCTCATTTTTCATTCTCCCTGTCCCATCTTATCCTGTGCGGACTCCTTTGCATTTTCCGTCCGCATCCGATCCAAAAGCTCTTCTTTGGTCAAATTTTCCATATGGCGGTAAGCATAACCCGCAATCTTTGGATCGAATCCGCAGACCGTACGATACGGACAAAAATCGCAGCTGCACTCCGTTTTTTCACGATACGGAGCGATCCGGATCTCGCCGTCGTAAATCCGCTGTCCCAGCCGGCGCACCTGAAGTCCGGCATATTCCTGAATACAGAAAAATTCCTCCGTACCCGCCGTCTGGGAACGCGCCTCGGAGATTTCTCCCGATTTTTTTAATTCCAGCGGAATCACATCGGAACGCCCCTCCAGCGTTTGATCCATTGCGCGGTAGATTTTTTCGTCCCGATTGACCAGTCCGTCCGGACGCAGCGCCTGAAGCAGCATCCGCTCGGTTTCCTCCCTGCTCATTCCTTCGCGATATTCCAAAACCGGTTCGTCAATATGATAATATAAGATCCCGCCCGGTAAAATTTCACTGTGCGGATGCGTTCGTCTGCACAGCTCCACCGCCGCGTTCAGATAGACCGCCAGCTGCAGCTGCAGTCCCTGATACAGCCGGAGCAGTTGAAATCTGGTATTGCCGGATTTATAATCAATGATCTTTACATATACCTTTCCGTCCTCCGCGCAGGTGTCCAGCCGGTCGATGCGTCCTCTCAGCCGCAGATGCATGGCATCGTTTAAGAGAAATTCCAGCGCGTTCAGATTGTCCGCTTCCGAAAACGTAATCTCAAACTGCTCCGGCACGAAACGCCCCCGCTGCACCTGTTCGGTCAGCGCCCATACCGTCTGCAGAAAAATCTCCTGCATCCGCTTAATTCTATGTATCTGCTCCGCCGTATCGAAAATGCCGGAATTGGGATAAGCGGCAGCCGCTTCCTGCATCGCGTCTTTGGCAAGAGCGTCGCGCACCTCATCCGGAACGGTAAACCAGTCATATTCGGAAGCCTCCAGATGCCTGCTGTACCGCTCCAAAGCCGCATGATAGAGATTTCCGATGTCCACATTTTCAAATCCGGCAATTTCCCGCTCGCCCAGCCGCAGACCGTACTGCAGAAAATGCGCGTAGGCGCAGGAGGCAAAACGTTCCAGCCGCGTAACGCTGCCCTCGAGCTTTCGTCCGTAGAGCGCCTGCGCGACGGCTCGGCTGATGGGTTCGCCGCGATAACAGGCAAACGGCGCCGACAAAATCTTTTCCGCCTGCTCCTTTTTTGCCCCCTCCTGCGACAAAAACCATTTCGCCAGCGCATACCATAGCTCGCCCCTGCTTCCGCTGATCAGATAATCCACCGCCGCCTCCGGCGTCGAAAAATCCGCCAGTTGGACAATCCGGTCAATTTCCTTTACCTCTAACGCAGGAAACAGCATGCGCAGCGCGGCGATCAGGTAAGAGGGACGGATGGTTTTTCCTTCGCTGTCCACTCTGGCATAGCTTAAATACAGCCGCTCGGAAGGCTTGGTCAGATTCCGGTAAAGATAAAACCGCTGGATAAACGCCTGTTCCCGCGCGCCCGGCGCAAGCTCCATATCCGCTTCCTGAAGCTGTTCCCTTTCGTACTCGGAAAGAATTCCTCCCGCATTTGCGGATTTCGGAATGATCCCGTCGTTTACTCCGATAAAAAACAGCACTTTGATGTGATTCAGGCGCGTCCTTTCAATATCCCCGATGGTAACGCCGTCATGAGCCGGAGGAATGACCGCCACCTGCGCGGCGCTTAACCCCGCCTCCAGCACTTCGGTAAACGCCCCGATCTCCAACGGTTCTTCTCCCAGAAGACGGTTGTATTTTTCCAACAGCTCCATGACTACGCGGTACATCTGGCCGTACTCTTTGGATTTTGCCTCCATTCCCATGCTTAGATATTCCGCTTCTTTCTCCCAAAGCTGCTGCTCGGCCTCCAAGCCGGTAAGCAGCTCATAAAGCGCGCGTATTCCATCCGAGGTTTTCGCCTCCGGAGAGGAAAACGCATCGACAAGCGGCGATAGGATCCCGTAAATCTGCTGCCGCATGGAATTCAGTTCCTCCAGATCGCAATGTTTTTCCCTCCTCGGCACGCGCAGCCAGCGTTTTTTCCACGCGCTCTTTCCCCGCAGACCGACAGCCAGCAGGTAATTTTCCAAACGATCCAGCTTTTCCTCCTCTATCCTGCAAAAACCGCACCGTAAAAACCGAAAGACGGCTTCATAGGAAAAATCATCCGCTATGACCTCTAACGCCGCCCGAATCCATTCAATAAACGGATGGAACAGCACCTCTTTTGCCGTATCTAAAAAATACGAAATTCGGTATTTGCCAAAAATTTCTTCCGCGTAATTTTCATAGATGGCGACGCTGCCTGTTACGACCGCGATCTCCCGATACCGGTAATGCTCCTCCCGTATCAGCCGGTTGATCTCACGCG
>CANQCX010000186.1 GCA_947591115.1 uncultured Lachnospiraceae bacterium
AAGGAAGGCGAGACGCTTTCGGGGGTAACGGAGCAGGTGTTTCCTCAGGAAAGCTATGCGGATGGAAAGGTAACCGCGGAGTGGTATTTTGACGACGGTACGTTGATCCAGCCGGACGGAAAGCTGCAGGAGGAGATGCTTGCCCAAGAGGGTTCGCTGATCGGTGCGGAGGCGGAATTATCCTGCGGCGGGTGTCAGGAGGTCTATACGTTTTCCTTTCTTGCCCTCCCCAAAGAGAAAACAGAATCTGAGGCGCTTCTGGCGGAGATTAAAACCGCGATCGAGGACCAGCAGGAAAGATCAGGGGAAGGGACTTTGGTTCTTCCGAAAGAGGTGCGGGGGATCCCGCTGACATGGTCAGAGGAAAAAGAACATCTTGTGCTTCCGATTTTTTTGATGGAAGGTTTGGTGCTGCTTTTGATTCCCGTCTGGAAACGTGAGCAGAAGAAGAAGGAGGAAAAACGCCGGAGGGAGCTTTTTCTTCTGGATTATCCGGAAATTGTGAGCAAAATAACGGTTTTGATGGGCGCAGGAATGTCTTTAAAGCAGTCTTGGAATCAAATTTCCGCGCGTTACACCGATAAAAGGTTAAAAAATCACATAGAGCTGCGTCCGGCGTATGAAGAGGTAGTACGAACCAATCGGGCGATACAGGGGGGCGAAAGTGAGCGTCTGGCATATCAGAAATTCGGAGAGAGGGCAGGAATTTACGCCTATTATCGCTTCGTTCGTATCCTGATCCAGAATCTGCAGAAGGGAACCGGAGGACTTTGCGCTCTTTTGGAGCAGGAAGCGGAGACGGCGTTTGAGGAAAGAAAGCAGTTGGCGAGAAAACTTGGGGAGGAAGCGGGAACGCGGATGCTCATTCCGCTGATTTTGATGATGGGAATTGTAATGGCGATTGTAGTAATGCCAGCAATAATTGATTTTATATGAAAGAAAGGAGAATATTATGTTAGGATTTAATAATTTTTTAAAGGAAGAGGATGCAGTTGGAGTAGTAGAAATGATCCTTATTTTGGTTGTTTTGATCGGATTGGTTATTATTTTTAAGAAGCAGCTGGTCAATTTGGTAAACAGTATCTTTAAAACCATTACCAAACAGGCGGGAACGATTTGAGCAGCCGGAGGAATCCCAAAGGCAGCATCACGATCTTTGCCGCGATGAGTATCATGCTGATTGCCGCCTTTTTATTCTCGCTGCTGGAGGCAGCGAGAATCGTGGAAATGAAAAAAATTGCGGAAATGCATACAGATTCGGTGCTGGAATCGGTTTTTGCGGCGTATCAGGTTCCGATGTGGGAGAATTACCGGCTGCTTTTGGCGGACGCGGGAGAAGACGGCTCCGTTACTTTTGCGAAACAGGAGGCGCTGATCCAATCCCTGACTGCAGAAACGTTTGAATCCGCAAGCTTTCTGCGAATGGAAATGACCGAGCTTCAGTTTCCGGAATACCGGCTGATTACAGACGGAAACGGGACCGCTTTTATTGCTGCCGCGGCTTCTTATATGAAACAAAATTTTCCGGTTATCTATGCCAAACAGATTTACGGGGACTATGAATCGCTGCATACTCTGGAAAATCTTCAGGAGGATCAGGGGGACGCGTGGGAGGATTCGCTGGCGGCACTGGAAACGCTCGAGGAGGAAAGGAAACAATCAAGCGCGCAGGAGCCGCAGCCGGACGCCGCAGTCTCCGACAGTGTAAAAAGGGATATAAAAATAAAAGAAAACCCGATTGAAACTGTGAAAAAGGCAAAGAAATCCGGTTTATTAAATCTTGTTATAAAAAGTGAAAGCGAGGTTTCTGACAATGCCGTAGTACCTCATGAGCTCGTTTCCGGAAGGAAACTCCAAGAGGGAACGGCAAAAACAGACCTTACGACGTCATGGATGGATCGCGTATGTTTACAGCAGTATCTGGTTACGCATTTTTCCAATTATACCAATCGTCTGGATGGACGCGCGCTGCAGTATGAGCTGGAATATCTTCTGTGCGGAAAAAGCAGCGACACCGCGAATCTGGAGGGAACGGTGCTTCGGCTGCTGGGAATTCGGGAAGCGGCAAATTTCCTGTACCTTATGACCGACACGCTCCGGCAGAGTGAAGCGATGGCGATTGCAACGGTAATCGCGGGAGTAACCGTAAATCCGGCAATTATAGAAGCCGTAAAGCTGGGAATCTTAGCGGCGTGGGCATTTGTGGAAAGCGTTTTGGATGTGCGGGCGCTTTTGGACGGCGATTCCATTGCATTGCTGAAAAGTCCTGAATTGTGGACTTCGGATCTCTATCATCTGCCGGCGGTATTTTCCTCGTTTCAAAAGGCAAAATCATGCAGTTGGGGACTGGATTACCGTTCCTATGCCGGCGCGCTGCTGTTTGCCGGAAACCCGTCGGTACTGGCGTATCGCGCAATGGACATGCAGGAGGCGTCCGTACGTCTGCTGGAAGGGTATGAGGATTTTCAAATGGACCATATGGTCGTGGATGCGGCGATAAGCGCAAAATACCGTACGCATAGCATTTTTCTGGGGATGGAGCAGATAACCGCCGGTATGGGATCTTATTTTGAGATTTCCGCGGACAGCCGCTATTCCTATCGAAAGGCAGGTGCATAAGGGTGTCTCGATGCCAAAATCTTTTGAAACAACTATATTGCAGCATCCACAAATCTCTCCCAAAGGGCGCACGTAATCATTGGCTTTTTACTTTTGACAAAGGGACACCCTTATGCACCCGCAGGAATTTTAGCAGCGGCTCGATTACGTTAGAAGCAGCGGTAATTCTTCCGCTGACAGCGGCGTTTTTGACCGCGCTGCTGTTCTTTTTTCGGGTACTCCAGATTCAGACGGAGGTAGCGGGAGCGTTGAGCTATGCGAGCAGAAAAACGGCGGCGCTGAGCAGCATTTCCGATTCGGAAACGGCTCTTCGGGCGGCTGCGGAGGTTTTTTTCAGGAAAGAAATCCGCTCTGACGATGAGATCAAAAGCTATGTTTTTGGGGGAAATACCGGAATTTCGCTGCTTTCCTCTGATTTTGGCGGCGATAAGATCGTATTGGAGGCATCATATAAGATCCTGCTCCCGATCCGGTTTTTTCCTGTTCAGGGGGTTTCGGTCGAACAAAGAAGCGTCAGCAGAAAATGGACAGGGGAGCAGCCGATTGGTTTGGGGGAAGCGTCTTATGTCTATATCACGCCGGATGGGGAGGCGTATCACAGTTCAAAATCCTGTCATTATCTGGATTTATCCGTTCAAATGGTAAAATCCGCTGATTTAGCGGCTTTGCGGAACAAAAATGAACATAAATACTACGCGTGTGAGCGCTGCGCGGCAGGAAAAACGCTTCCTCCAAACGTATATATTACCGATTACGGAACCGCGTATCATGGAGATTTGCAATGCAGCGGCCTGAAACGGACGATCATCCGGATTCCGCTGTCAGAGACCGGAGATCGGAGAGCGTGTACAAAATGTACGGCAGGAAAAGAAAAGAGGTAGGAAATGGAAGTGGAAATGATCGGACCCCTGACGGTGGGAGTGAGTCTGTTTTTGAACAGTATTTTTGATATGGTAAAGAGGCAGGTTTCGCTGACGGTTTCC
>CANQCX010000187.1 GCA_947591115.1 uncultured Lachnospiraceae bacterium
TTGCAATTTTGGATAAATTTTGGATGGAATTTTAGGAAAACGGGTTGACATCGGCAAAGAGAAGGGGTAAACTATCTCCATGTAAAATAATATTGTAAAATCAATGAGCGAAAGTAGTACTTCGGATGATTCTTCACAGAGAGTCTGCGGCGGTGGAAGCAGATAGGATAGTCTGACAGGAATGGATTCGTTAGATGCGAAGTGAAAGGTTAGTAGCGGAGCCGTTTCCCCACGTTACAGGGGCAGGATATCGAGAGAGTTTTCTTTCTGTATCATAATGAGAGCGTAATTGGTGGCTGATATTTCCGATTCGGGGATATCATTTTTTTATGTCATGAGAAGCATGGCGGGATTTCCATAACCATATTACGTAAAACAAGGGTGGCACCACGACATGTTCGTCCCTGACAAAACGCAGGTTTTGTCAGGGTTTTTTGTTCTTAAAAAGAAAATGAACAGGGAGGCATTGCATGATGAAAAGAAGATTACGCGTATACAAAAAGACGGTCAGTATCGTAAACGAGACTTCGACCGGAATGTATGCCAGTCTGGTAGGAAGGAAAAAGGGCTTCCTGCTGGAAAGCTACGATAAGAATTACGACCGTTATACGTTTTTGGGCGAAGAACCGGAGGAAATCATAACCTCCGAGAAAAATGCGCTGGTCATAACCAGAAAAGATCAGAGCAGGGAGGTACGGGAAGGCAATCCGCTGGAACGCCTCAAGGAATACTACAGTGAATTTGACATTGTAAAAGATAATGAGGAGCTGGCGTTTTCCGGCGGTCTGGTTGGCAATCTCGGCTATGATTTTGTTCGGTATAACGAAACGCTGCCGGATGAAAATCCGGACGAAATCGGGGTGGAAACGATCCAGATGATGCTTATGACGCGGTTTCTTCTCGTAGATCATGTCGCAGAAACCCTGACCGCCGTTATTTTAGGGGAGGACAATGAAGAAGGCCGCAGACAGGCGCTTTGCGACGCCGCCGACCTGATCGAGCGCGCAAGGGCGGTACCGGAAAAAGAAGTAAGCGGATTTTGCAGGGACGGCAGGATCGTCAGCCAGTCGGATACGTTAGAGCAATACAGCGAAAAAGTAAAAAAGATACAGGAATATATTCGGGAAGGTCATATTTTCCAGACGGTGCTTTCCCAGAGATGGACGATCGAAACCGGACAGGACGGGTTTGAACTGTATCGGGAGCTGCGGAGACTGAATCCGTCGCCGTATCTGTATTATTTTAATTACGGGGATTTTGAAGTCATCGGAAGTTCTCCGGAAATGATCGTAAAACAGCAGGGAAGCCGCGTATTTACCTGTCCGATCGCAGGAACCAGACGGCGCGGCGTAGATGCGGAGGAGGACGCGCTTTTGCGTGACGATCTGCTTCAGGATGAAAAGGAGCGGGCGGAGCATGTGATGCTGGTCGATCTTGCGCGGAACGATATGGGCAGGATATCGGAATTCGGAACCGTAAAGGTCACGCAGTTTATGGAGGTTCAGAATTATTCGCATGTCATGCATATCGTATCGATGGTAGAGGGAAGAAAAAAAGGAGAATTTCATCCGCTGGATCTGGTATCTTCTTTTCTTCCGGCGGGAACGCTCAGCGGTGCGCCGAAAATACGCGCGATGGAAATCATAGACGAACTGGAGGAAACGCGCAGGGGACTTTACGGCGGCGCGACCGGATATGTGGATTTTTCCGGAGATATGGATTTTTGCATTACCATCCGTACCATGATCAAAAAAGGAAAACGGGTATTTCTGCAGGCAGGCGCGGGAATTGTAGCGGATTCCGTACCGCAGAACGAATATCAGGAATGCTGCAACAAGGTTATGGCGCTTGCAAAAACGCTGGTTGAGGAGGAAAATTTATGATTTTGCTGATTGATAATTACGATTCCTTTACCTATAATCTATATCAGTATATTGGAATCTTTGACGACCAGATCAAAGTCGTGCGGAACGATAAGATCACGATTCCGGAGATCGAAGCGATGAATCCGGATCGAATCCTGCTTTCGCCGGGGCCGAAAAGTCCCAAAGAAGCCGGAATCTGTATAGAACTGGTTCGGTGTTTTACCGGAGAAAAACCGATTCTTGGCATTTGTCTGGGGCACCAGTGCATCGGCGAGGCGCTGGGAGGAACGGTTTCTTATGCGAAAAAGCTGTTTCATGGAAAGCAGTCGCTGATCTCGCATGACCAAAGCAGCGTGTTTACCGGAATCGGAAGTCCGATCAAGGTTGCAAGATATCATTCGCTTGCCGTACAAAAGGAAACTCTGCCGGACTGTCTGCGGATTCTGGCAGAAACGGAGGACGGAGAGATCATGGCGATCCGCCACAAAAAATATCCGGTCGCAGGACTGCAGTTTCATCCGGAATCCATCTATACCGAGCATGGAAAGCGGATCATAGAGAATTTTGTAAATGATGTGATTTAGAGAAAAGGAATGAGGTTTTATGATTTTAGATCAGATCGTAGCAGATAAGAAGGAACGCCTTTTGGAGCATAAAGCGCGGATATCTCCGGAAAAGATGCGAAAAATGGCGGAGGAAACAAAAACGCGTGCGAAAGACTGCTTTTATGAAGCGTTAAAGAAGCCGGGACTTTCCATTATCGGCGAATGCAAAAAGGCCTCGCCCAGTCTGGGGCGGATTGAAAGTCCGATTCCCATTCTGGAGCGGATCGATTCCTATAACGCTTCGGTGGACGCCATCTCGTGTCTGACGGAGGAAGACCACTTTAACGGGAATGCCGAAGATCTCAAGCAGATCCGGAGCAGATCGCCGCTTCCGATTTTAAGAAAAGATTTTATGATCGACGAATATCAGTTTTATGAAGCAAAAGCAATCGGCGCGGATGCCGTACTTTTAATTGCCGCCATTTTAGACGACGCGCAGCTTCATGACTTTTACTGGCTGGCAAGGGAGCTTTCGCTGGATGTGCTGGTCGAGGTGCATAATGAAGAAGAAGTCGGGCGCGCGCTAAAGCTCGATCCGCGGATCATCGGCGTCAATAACCGGAACCTGAAGGATTTTTCAATTTCTTTGGAGCATACGAAACGGCTGCGTCCGCTTGTGCCAAAGGAAACGGTTTTTCTGGCGGAAAGCGGCATTCAAAGCGATGCGGATGTCCTGTACTTAAAGGAATGCGGCGTAAACGGTTTTCTGATCGGGCGCGCGCTTATGGAGTCCGAGGATCCCAAAGCTGTGGCGCTCCACTGGAAGGAGCTGTTTGTATGAAAGTAAAAATATGCGGACTGACCAAGCCGGAGGACGCCGGATATTTAAACGAGGCGGGAGCCGATTATGCCGGCTTTGTCTTTTATGAAAAAAGCAAGCGGAATCTGGATCTGAAAAGGGCGGAGGAGATCGCCCGCCAGCTATCGCCGGATATCCGTAAGGTAGCGGTAACGGTTTCGCCGGACGCTTCGCTGGCCAAAGGTCTGGAACAGGCGGGGTTTGACATCCTTCAGGTGCATAAGGAGTTAAAGCTTGAGGTATTGGAGCGTATCTCGATCCCAATCTGGTATGCGTTTAATGTTTCCAATCCGGAGGAGCTGCAGAAAAA
>CANQCX010000188.1 GCA_947591115.1 uncultured Lachnospiraceae bacterium
GAGCTGCCGTTAGCGCGTATTTGCCGCAGTACGCTCAGTCCGTCCATTTTTGGCATCATAATATCCAGAATGGCTCCATCGTAATTTTCCGTTTCCAGATAGTCGAGCGCTTCCTGTCCGTCATAAACGGCATCCACCGAATAATTATTGTGTTTTAGTACGGTAACAAGTGCGCGGGAAAGTTCTCTTTCGTCTTCTGCAAGTAATAGGCGCATGGTCGTTCTCCTTTTCATGAAAAAATTTTATCTAGGCATTTGCGAAACTTCGCATTTGGTCTTTTTTGTTCGGGATAGACAAAACGCCGTCGGACACGCTTGCGCTATGTATCGCTCGCAGCGGTACATAAGGCGCTAAAATACAGCGCCTAAGTACCGGCGGCTCTCCAAATGTCCGCCGCGCGAATTTGTCTATCCCGAACGATTAAGAAGCGCAGGTGCCGAAGTTTCGCAAACGCCTAAAAAATCTCTAAGTATAGTATAACGGATTTTATGATAAGAGTGAAACCTTAAATGAAGTTAAAAGAAAGAATTGACATCAAAAGCAAGGAACCATATGATATAAGTGGAAATAAAACACAATGGGGGAAGAGAAAATATATGAGTCAGGAACAAAAGCTGGTTGCCGCGCTTCTTTTCGGCGTAGCGTTTTTTCTGTATTTCTTTATCAGGAAATTAAAAAGAAAAACAGGAAAAGAACTCAATTACCAGACTGCGGTCGGCAATCGGGCGGCGGTCAGGGGCAGTTTTGTTAAGAGCCGTCATTATCAGGAACCGGAGAAAAAGGGCGGAAAGAAAAAACACGAAATCTGGTATGAGTATATCGTAGGCGGAAAGCGTTACATAAAAAAATACTGCTAAGGAAAGGAACTGGGAGATCTGGACGTCATCCTTTATTATGATGTCCGGAATCCGGAGGTCGCGTATCTGGAAAACGAAACGGTCAAGGAAAACAGCCGGCTGTTTATGAAATTTTTCATTTCCCTGCTGGTGGGAGTAGTCGCATTTGCCGTTGTCTATCTGATCTTGTATTACCTGCCGCCGCTGGGAGAAAGCTGAAGGCTATATCAGAGATGTTGAAGTGGAGGTAGTCACGATTATGATGAGTTTATTTGACGATGAGCAGATCATGAGGACTTATGCGAAAGATATTGCAAGGGAAACAGAAAGAAAGACAGCCGAAAGGATGATAAGAAAAGGGAAGATGACACTGGAAGAAATTGCGGATTATGTTCCTGCATTATCAATGGAGGACTTAAAGGAGATTGAAGCTGAAGTTATGCAGTTAGCATAACGAACAATTTCATATCAAAACAGCCGCAGAAAAGCGCATGGGACAGTAAATTGTAAACCATGCGCTTTTTTTGTGATTTTAAAAACTTTTTACTTTCTTTTTACCTGCGCACGATTTTACATTTTACATTTCTCCGATAGCATATTTCCTGTAATCAGAAAACAAAAAGAAAAAAGAAGAAAGAAGGGTGTAAATGATGAAAAACAGAATTACAAAAACTTTAGCAATCCTTGCGGCGGTCAGCGTAACGGCAGCCGGTTTTGCGGGATGCAGCAATCGTTCCGATGCTTCCAAAGCTTCCAAAGATTTAAGCGGAACGATTACGATGGCGGGAAGCACTTCAATGGAAAAGCTTGCAAATGCTTTTGCAGAGGCTTTTAACGAAAAATATCCGAATGTGACGATTACACCGGAATTTACCGGTTCTTCCGCCGGATTAGAAGCTCTGGAGGCGGGAACGGTTCAGATTGGCAATGCCTCGCGTGCGCTGAGCGAGGATGAAAAGGCAGCCGGAATTGTAGAAAATATCGTAGCGATTGATGGAATTGCAGTCATTGTTGATCTGGAAAATGATGTAACGGAGCTTACCTCCGAAGAACTGGCAAAAGTTTATACCGGCGAAGTTACCAACTGGAGCGAGCTGGGAGGAGCAGACGAGCAGATCGTTGTCATCGGACGTGAAGCCGCATCCGGAACAAGAAGCGCGTTTGAGGAGCTGCTAAATATTGAGGATCAGTGCCGTTATGCGCAGGAACTGGATTCGACCGGCGCGGTACTTGCGAAAGTAGCATCTACTCCGGGAGCGATCGGTTATGTTTCTCTGGACGTGCTGGACGATACGGTAAATGCGGTTAAACTCAACGGCGTAGAGGCAACCGAGGAAAATATCGCTTCGGGAAGCTACGCGCTTTCCAGACCGTTTGTAATGGCAACGATGGGAGAGATTTCCGAGCAGGAGGATTTGGTACAGGAGTTTTTCGCCTATGTAAAATCTGAGGAAGGGCAGGAAGTGATTCGTCAGATAGATTTAATCCTGCCGGAATAAGGAGCAGCTTATGGGAAAACAAAAATCTGCAGTCGAATTTACTGCACAAGTTATCTTTCTGCTATGCGCGGCAACTGCGATCGCTGCCGTTTGCTCCATAACCTTTTACATGTTTTTCAAAGGAACTCCGGCGCTTGCCCGCGTCGGAGCGGGCGAACTTTTATTTGGAACCGTATGGCAGCCGACGGCGGCAGAACCGTCGTTTGGAATCTTTTCTATCATTTTAACGTCAGTTGTAGGTACGGCGCTGGCGATAGTGCTGGGAGTTCCGGTAGGAATTTTGACGGCTGTCTTTTTAACAGAAGTTGCAAATAAAAAACTGGCAAAGATCGTACAGCCGGCAGTAGAACTTCTGGCGGCGATCCCATCTGTTATCTATGGACTTCTGGGACTGATGCTTTTAAATCCGTTTATCTATAAGCTGGAAAAAATGATTTTCGCAGATTCGAAAACCCATCAATTTACAGGAGGGGCGAATCTGATTTCCGCAGTCATTGTTCTGGCAATTATGATACTCCCTACTGTGATTACGATCAGCACCTCCTCCCTTCAAGCGGTTCCGGAACAGATAAAAGCGGCTTCTTTTGCGCTTGGCGCCACAAAAATACAGACGATTTTTAAGGTAGTTCTTCCGGCTGCCAGATCTGGAATTATGACAGGCGTGGTGCTTGGAATCGGCCGCGCGATCGGGGAGGCAATGGCAATCAATCTGGTTGCGGGAGGTTCTGTCAATCTGCCGCTTCCGTTTCATTCCGTACGTTTTCTAACCACGCAGCTGGTAAGTGAAATGAGTTATGCGGAGGGCCTTCATCGTCAGGTTTTGTTTACGGTCGGTCTGGTATTATTCCTGTTTATTATGGCAATTAATTTTGTGCTGGCATGGATGAAAAAGAAAGGAGCGCAGGAAAATGGATAGTATTTATCAAAAGAAAAAGCGGCAGGGCGATGTTGTTGTTTACATAGCGATTTATGCATGTGCGGCATTTTCTGTACTCCTTCTGCTGGGGATTATCGGATATGTGCTGTATCGTGGAATCGGAAGCATCAGCATTCCGTTTCTTACTACGGTAACCAGCGTGCTGAAGGGAACAACCGGAATTGCCGGAAATATTGTCAATACCTTGTATATCATTGTGATTACCATGCTCATCGCAACGCCGGTCGGCGTAGGTGCGGCGGTCTATCTGAATGAATATGCAAAACCGGGAAAACTGGTCAA
>CANQCX010000189.1 GCA_947591115.1 uncultured Lachnospiraceae bacterium
GATCGCCGCATAATAGATATGAACTCCCTTGCCCGAAAGTTCGCTTCCGCTGCATCCGCCCAAACAGCAAATGCCCATGATCCCCGCCATGAATACGGCGCCTGTCCCTTTTTTCATCGCATACCACCATCCATTTTTTCTGTTTTTGAAAGAAAGACAGGCACTTTTGCCATGCCCGCCTTTCCTGAACAAGTATCAGATTCACTTGCTGTTCTTATTCTTTGACACCGCCAAGCGTTACGCCCGCGATAATATACTTCGAAAGGAACAGATAGATCAATACGATCGGAATGATCGCTACAAAGATCATCATGTAGACTTTTCCCAGATCCTGATTCATATAATCCGCGCCTCGAAGCGTTGCGATCAAAATCGGCACCGTCATCTTATCCTTAGACTGAATGACCAGTGCAGGAACGAAGTAATTGTTCCATGAGCCGACAAAGGAGAAGATCGCCTGAACCGCAATTGCCGGCTTCATGATCGGCAGTACGATCCGGTTGAACGTGGCAAACTCTCTGCATCCGTCGATTCTGGCAGCTTCCACTAACGACAGCGGAAGCGACGACTGCAGGTAGCTGTACATAAAGTAAAATACAGCCGGAGATGCGATGGACGGAATGATCAAAGGCAGCAGGGAATCATACATGCCCATATTTGTGATCAACCGCAGAAATCCCATTGCCGTAACCTGCGTCGGCATAACAAGGATTGCCATGATAAATGTAAACGCAGCTTTTTTCAACTTAAAATCATACGCATACAGACCATATGCGGTCAGCGCGGAAAAATACGTGCAGATCGCCGCCGAGCATCCGGAAACGATCAGGCTGTTGACAATGCCTTTGATCATCGGAAAGGTTCCGTCATTGGCAACATGCAGAAAGTTTTCAACAAAATGTCCGCCCGGCAGAGCCGAAAAGCCTTTTAACAACTGTGCGTGGGAACGCGTTGCGTTCACGATCAGAATATAGAAGAAAAACAGGCACAGAAAAGTTAAAAGAATCAATAAGATATATGCAGCGACCGTTCTTGCATGACTTGGTTTTTTCTTATACATCATTCTCTCCTCCTTACCTCATTTCTTCCTTTGGATTCAGCATACGATAAACAATGAAGCACAAAATTCCGCTGACGATAAACAGGTAAACGGACAGCGCGCCCGCCATACCGTAATTGTTGCTCTTGAGATGGCTGTTCAGGAACATGATCAGCGTCATCGACGTACGGTCCGGACTTCCCTGACCGTTGGTCAAGATCTGCGGTACATCGTACATCTGCAGACCTCCGATAATGGAAGTGATCAGGGTATAGCCAAGAATCGGCCGGATCAGCGGAAGCGTAATATGGAAAAATCTCTGCCGGCTGTTGCAGCCGTCCAGCTCCGAAGCCTCAAAAATATCCGGACTGATTCCCATAATCGCCGCCATCAGCATAATCGTCGTATTTCCGAACCACATCAGAAAGTTCATTAAACCGATCAGTGACCGCGTTCCGAACGTCGTCCTCATAAAATCAATCGGCGTGTCGATCAAGCCGATCGACTGCAGGATCGAATTGACCGGACCGGTATTGGAAAACAATGCAAAAAACAGCATTGCAAACGCAGACGCCATGATCAGATTCGGAAGATAAATTACAACTTTAAAAAACTGCTTTCCGCGCAGCTTCATACGCGCATCCACAAACCACGAAGCCAGAAGAAGCGAAATCACAATCTGCGGAATAAATCCGATGATCCACAAAATAAACGTGTTCGCCGCGTATTTGAGCATATCGGACTGCAGTAAGCTCTTGTAATTAGCCAGACCGATAAAATTCGGTCCGATTTCTTTTAGACCGCTGCGGTAATATTCATAAAAGCTGTACCGTATCGTATCGACCAGCGGAATAAAAGAAAAAATGAAAAAACTGATAAAAAACGGAAGAATAAATATGTATCCCCATTTTGAATAGTTTACCTTTTTTTGCTTCATAATCTGCTCCTTTTCTTAAGAGAGCTGCGGCGCAAAAGCTGCGCCGCAAACATCCGTATTATTCCGGCCACTGAACTTCCGTAAGTTCCGGATGACGCTCGGTAATCTGTCTTTCAAAGTTTTCCTTTGCCTTATCGAAGTTAATCGTACCCTTCAGGTAATCGTCAAATGCGCTCTGGAATTCTTCTACGCATCCCTGATCATAGATGGAAAGCGGAGCCAGCTTGATATTCTTTGCCGCCGGAGAATAATAAGTAAACGGATTCTCTCCTCCCAGATAGGAAGAATTGTAATTTGCATCGTCTCCTGCAGCAGCTTCATCCATGAGCGGTTCGTTGTTGGTAAAATCCAAGAACTTCTGGGAAATTGTCTTCAGATTGTCTTTATTTACCGTCATTGCAAGAATAATGTCTTTTACATGCTCCGGATTATCCGTTCCGCGGGCTGCCAGCACGAAGCTGCCCCCCCAGTTGTAACCCTGCGGCGGAGTCGTTACGCCCCAAAGTCCTTCGTCCGGACAATTCTTCTTGATCTGCGTATCAATGCCCCATGCCGGCAACAGGAATGAAAATACCTTAGAGCTTGGACCCATTGCATTGTACCAATCGCTGTTCCACTGTCCGCTTACCGACGGATCAAAATAACCGGCATCCTTCCACGCTTTGGAATCGTTTACCCAATCGATCATTTTCTGATCTACGCGGACGGTAGTAGATCCCGATTCTACCCAGGGTTCATCGATATTGTTGCTGTACAGACGGCAGGTATCTACATAGGTAGACAGAATATAATAGCCGTTTTCCTTTAATACTTCCGCCGATTGCTCCATCGTGTCCCAATCCTTTACTTTCTCGCCGATCGCCTCCGGATCATCGGTTCCGAATACCGCCTTTGCGATATCGCGTCTGTAAACCAGTACGCCCGGGCAGCACTGCCATGTACTTGCTCTCTGCACGCCTTCACTGTCGGAAGCGGCAGTTTTTGTATAAGCATACTGATCTGCCATATCCTTATCCGGATCGATGCCCAGCTCTGTCAGCGGCATTGCCATATCGCTCTCCGCATCCGTATACTTGCTGATCCCATCCATCTCAGCCAGAAACATATCTACTTTATCATCGTCATCCGCCGATGCCTGATTTAAAAGCGCTTCATCCAGCTTCTGCTGATATACGCCGTCCTGATTCGGATTGTTGATCCAGTGGATTTCCGTTCCATCCTTTAAGTACGTTACGGTTCCGTCGTCCGATACCTTGTCTACCTCGCTGTAAACCTCGTTCAGCCGCTCAATAAATTCCGTATTCCAGCAGTAAATATTGATGACCTTTCCTTCCTCCGATGAAGCGTCGTTATTGGCGGAGCTTGAACCGTTGTTTCCGCATCCAGCCAGCACTCCCGCCGCCATAGCGGCAACAAGAAGTGCACTTACCAGTTTCTTTTTCATATTTTCTTACCTCCTGTAAACAAATTTTTTGTTCCTTATGATAAATTTATTGTAAGCCTTTTCGACATCCGCCTATACAAAATCAATTGTAAAAATATCAAATTCATGATATAATATTT
>CANQCX010000190.1 GCA_947591115.1 uncultured Lachnospiraceae bacterium
CAGGTCAGCGCGGGAGAAATGGCAAGCCTCCTTTCTGTGATCCGCACGCGCGGCGTACGGTATGTTTTCGCGGAGGAACGCTACGGAAAAGGAATCGGGGATATGCTAAAGGAGGAGGCAGGAGTCCATGTGCTTTATCTGGATCCGCTGAATCGGGGCGATTACGATGCAGACAGCTATCTTACGGGAATGGAAAAAAATCTGGAAGCGATAGAGGCTGCGATGGCACAGGAATAGGAGGTATGCTGGACAATATGCGTAAGATTGTACCGCCTTGCGGATTTCACTGTATTCGGATCAATCATCTGGGTGTGCGTTTTTCCGATCAGGTCGTATTGGAAGACGTCAATCTTCATATTCACTGCGGTTCTTTGAATGCGGTCATCGGAAAAAACGGCGCGGGAAAATCCACGCTGGTACGCGCAATTTTAGACGATATCCCGCATACGGGGCAGATCGAATTCCGCGATACAAAAGACGGAAGGATGCAGAAATTAAAAATCGGATATGTTCCGCAGTCCATCAATATAGAAAAAAATACGCCGGTCAGCGTTTACGATCTGATCGCAAGCTACCGTTTCCGCTATCCGGTGTTTCTGCCGAAAAAACGGAAAATCTACGAACAGATCCAAAAGAGCCTGAGCGTTTTTGACGCGGAGGAATTAATCGACCGGAAAGTATGCAATCTGTCCGGCGGCCAGCTCCAAAGGGTGCTGCTGTCTATGGCAATCATGGACGAGCCGAATCTGCTGCTGCTCGACGAGCCGGTTTCCGGCATCGACCAGACGGGAATGGAGCGGTTTTATCAGACGATGGATCATCTCAAGCGGCATTATGACCTTGCGATCATATTGATTTCCCACGATCTGGATTATGTGGCAAAATATGCGGATCATGTGATCCTTCTGGATCAGACGGTGCAAAAACAGGGAACCGTTCGGGAGGTTTACACAAGTCCGGAGTTTGAGCGGATTTTTTCCGTTGGTTTGGAGGAGCAGGATGATTGATTGGACGTCATGGATGGATTACGGGTTCATGCGCGCGGCATTTTTGGCGGTGCTTATCATTACGCCGCTGTTTGGTCTGCTGGGCACGATGATCGTCAATAAAAAAATGGCATATTTTTCGGATGCGCTGGGGCATTCGGCGTTGACCGGAATCGCGGTGGGCATCGTTTTCGGAATTTCAGATACCTCCCTTTCTATGGTCGTTTTTGCAGTCGTTTTCGCGCTGCTGCTGAATCAGATCGGAAGGACGAATACCGCGTCCACCGATACCGTCATTTCCGTTTTTTCCTCCTGCTCGGTCGCCATCGGCCTTGCGATTTTGTCAAAAGGCGGAAATTTCAGTAAATATGCGGGACTGCTGGTCGGCGATATTTTAAGCATTACCGGAAGGGAGATCGGTTATCTGGCGGTAATCTTTTTTGTAACCGTTATTTTCTGGCTATTCGGGTTTAACGCCTTAAACGCCGCCTGCATTCACAGGACGCTGGCAAAGAGCAATCGGATTCCGGTAGCGTTATTGGACAATCTGTTTGCCGTTCTGGTTGCATTGATCGTCATGCTGTCCATAAAGTGGGTTGGAATTCTGATTATCAACGCGCTGCTGATCCTGCCGGCGGCCTCCAGCCGCAACCTTTCCGACAACATGCGAGAATATCACTTATTTTCCGTACTTTTTTCGGTTTTCGCCGGAATAGTAGGACTTCTGGTATCGTATTACACCAATGTGGCGACCGGTCCAATGATCGTGATCATTGCCTCCGTTATCTATTTTGCCACCTTTTGGTATCATCATAAACAGACACGTGTTTCGGGGAAAGCGTCGGGAAATCAGGAATGAGCGGTTTTTTGAGAAACAAAGAAAATAAGAGTATGCTGGCATCGCTTCTGATGCTGTCATGGCCTGCGGTATTGGAGCAGCTTCTTGAAACTGTTATTCAGTATGTGGATACGGCAATGGTCGGGCATCTTGGAGCGGACGCTACGGCATCCATATCGTTAAGCTCTACTTATACATGGCTGATCAACAGCATCATCGGTGCGCTGGGGATCGGCTTTTTGTCGTATATTGCGCGTTCCATCGGAGAGAAAAACGAACAGAAGGTGCAGCGCGCCGCCGGACAGGCGGTTACGGTCGCCATCGGAATCGGTCTCCTTCTTACGGTCGTCACGCTGGGCATTGCGGACAAGATGCCGGTGTGGATGGGAGCGGAGCCAAAGATCCGTCCGGCTGCGTCGCTTTATTTTATCTGCATCAATGCGCCGCTGGTGTTCCGGTCGGCAATTCTGATTTTCGGCGCGGCAATCCGCGCGACGGGCGACACCAAAACGCCGATGTATATCAACGTGTTCATCAATCTGTTAAATACGGCGCTCAACTATGTCTTTATCTATCTGCTTGGCTTCGGCGCGGTCGGAGCCGGATATGCGTCCGCCATCGCCTATATACTGGGCGGGATTTTGATGACGGCGGCGTTTGTCAAAAATCCGGTGCTTCGGGTTACGGCCTCCTGCATTCCGCTCCGGAAGGAAATCCTAGCGCCCTGTCTGGGAATCGGGATTCCGGTCATGCTGACCAGAATCGTTTCCTGCAGCGGCTATATCGTTGCGACCGGTTTTGTTTCTTCTATGGCGACAACGGTGTACGCGGCGCATTCCATCGCGATTACCGCCGAAACCATCTTTTATATCCCGGGGTATGGAATGCAGGCATCTACCGCGACGCTGATCGGAAATGCGCTGGGGGAGAAAAACGGGAAAAAGGAGCGCGGGATTGCGCTGCTTGCCCTCGGTTTGATTTTTCTGGTTATGTGCCTGACCGGAGGCCTGCTGTTTTTTGGCGCGGAATTTATGATGTCGCTGTTTACGCAGGATGCAAAGGTCATTGAAATCGGAACGAAGCTGCTTCGGATCGTGGCGTTTACCGAGCCGGTTTTCGGCAGCTCCGCCGTCATGGAGGGAATTTACAACGGACTTGGAAAAACGAAATATCCGTTTTTTGTAGAAATTCTGGCGCGCTGGGGCGTGCGCATACTGGGGTCTTTTTTGTGCGTCCGCGTTTGGGGACTGGGAATTGAGGCGGTATGGTACTGCATGATCGGCGATAATATATTAAAAGCGCTCCTGTTGGGAGGCGGCTTGCTGGGATTAAATGGTTTTTCGGATTTTCGGAAATAGGACTTGAATAATTCATATATTACATGCTATGATTTATCGAAAGTCAATTTGGAGTCAATTTGTAGTTTGGTCGTTCATTGCATTATGGTCGCAGCGGTGGTAGAATGAAAGCGCGGATGTAGAGGGATGCTTCTGTCAGTATACTGCAAGGAGGGATGGAGTATGGAACCATCCGGACAGCAGAATAAAACAGCTTTATAAAGAGGATCATATGAAATTAGGAGAATATCAGGAACTGATTTATGTAAAAAAAGTAGAATTCGGTATTTATCTTGC
>CANQCX010000191.1 GCA_947591115.1 uncultured Lachnospiraceae bacterium
GTCGTGCTCTACCACGACCAGCGTGTTGCCCAGATTTTTCAGATTCATCAATGCATTCAAAAGTTTATCGTTATCCCGCTGATGCAGACCGATGCTCGGCTCATCCAGAATATACGCAACGCCGACCAGTCCCGAGCCGATCTGGGTTGCAAGACGGATGCGCTGCGCTTCGCCGCCGGACAAACTTCCGGTCGCCCGCGTAAGCGTCAGGTATTCCAGACCGACCTCTTTTAGAAATCCGACGCGCGCGCGGATCTCTTTTAAAATTTGATCCCCGATAAAATGCTGCTGCTGCGTCAGCTCCATTTGGTCAAAAAAATCACACAGATCTTTGACGGACATGCTGGTCATCTCATGGATGTTTTTTCCGCATACGGTCACTGCAAGCGAGGATTTTTTCAGCCGCTGCCCATGACATTCCGTACAAGGCGTAATCCGCATAAACTGTTCGTATTCCTGCTTCATGCTTTCCGAACCGGTTTCCCGATAACGCCGTTCGACGTTACGGATCAGTCCCTCCCAGTCCAGATCGTATACGCCCACGCCGCGCTGTCCTTTATAATGCACTTTGAGAAGCCTGCCGTCCCCGCCATGGATCAGCATATGGCGGATTTCTTTTGGAAGTTCGCCATACGGGGTGTCAAGTGAAAATCCGTACCCCTCCGACAGCGCTTTTAATGTGGCATATGTGTAGCTGGACGGATCGGTGCAGGACTGCCAGCCCATGACCTGAATCGCGCCTTCGGCGATCGAGAGCGACGGATCCGGAATCATCAGTTCTTCATCAAATTCCATCTTATATCCCAGACCGAAGCAGACCGGACACGCCCCGAACGGATTGTTGAACGAAAAGCTTCTCGGCTCTACCTCGTCAATGCTGATCCCGCAGTCCGGACATGCGAAGCTCTGGGAAAACGTCATCTGTTCCCCGTCAATAACGTCTACCACCGCGCTTCCGTCGGTCAGTTCAAATACGTTTTCAAGGGAATCGGTCAGACGCTTTTCAATCCCTTCTTTTACGACAAGACGGTCTACTACAATGTCAATATTGTGCTTGATATTTTTATCCAGCGGAATCTGCTCCGACAATTCGTACATGTTGCCGTCTGCAATCACGCGCACATATCCGCTTTTTTTCGCTCTTTCAAACAGCTTCTGATGCTCGCCTTTTCTGCCTCTGACGACGGGCGCCAAAATCTGGATCCGCGTCCGCTCCGGAAGCCGCATGACCGTATCCACCATCTGGTCAATACTCTGCTTTTGAATCGCCCTGCCGCATTTCGGACAATGGGGAATCCCGATCCGCGCATACAGAAGACGGAAATAATCATAAATTTCCGTAACCGTACCGACGGTCGAACGCGGGTTGCGGTTTGTGGATTTCTGGTCAATGGAAATCGCGGGAGGAAGTCCTTCAATGGATTCCACATCCGGTTTTTCCATCTGTCCCAAAAACTGCCGCGCATACGAGGAAAGCGATTCCATATAGCGCCGCTGTCCTTCCGCGTAAATCGTATCAAATGCAAGGGAGGATTTTCCGGAGCCGGACAATCCGGTCAAAACAACGAATTCATCTCTCGGAATGTCAATGTTGATCCCTTTTAGATTATGCTCGTTTGCTCCCCTGATCTTAATGTATTTTCTTTCTTTCTCCGCCATGATGTCTCCTTCATGTTATAGGTCGCGCAGCATGTTTTTCAGCGTGATCATTTTATCTCTATATTCCGCCGCAGCTTCGAAATTAAGCTCCGCCGCAGCCTTCTGCATCTTCTTTTGAATGTCCGCAATGAGTTTTTCCAATTCTGTTTTGCTCATGGATTCCGGATCATTTGCAAAATCCATTTCTTCCGCCGCAACTTTTTTCGAAATTGCGATCAGTTCCCGAACGGATTTCTGGATCGTCTGCGGGGTAATCCCATGCAGACTGTTATACTCCTGCTGCACCCTGCGTCTGCGCTCCGTTTCGTCAATCGCGGCGCGCATGGAATCCGTAATCGTATCTGCGTACATAATGACGTGCCCCTCGCTGTTCCGCGCCGCACGCCCGATCGTCTGTATCAGCGAGGTTTCCGAACGCAGAAAACCTTCCTTGTCCGCATCCAGAATCGCAACCAGCGTAATCTCCGGAATGTCCAAGCCTTCCCGCAGAAGATTGATCCCGACCAGTACGTCGAAAACATCCAGACGCAGATCGCGGATGATCTCCGCGCGTTCCAGCGTATCAATATCGGAATGAAGATATTTTACGCGGATCCCGACCTCGCTCATATATCCGGTCAGATCTTCCGCCATCCGCTTCGTCAGCGTCGTAATCAGCACTTTGTGGTGCATTGCCGCTTCTTTGTTGACTTCCCCGATCAGATCGTCGATCTGCCCCTCCACCGGACGGACAAAAATCTCCGGATCCAAAAGACCGGTCGGACGGATGATCTGCTCGACTCGCAGCAGCTCATGCTCCGCTTCATAAACATTCGGCGTGGCGGACACAAACAGCATTTGATCGATCTTGCCTTCGAATTCTTCAAAATTCAGCGGACGGTTGTCCAATGCGGACGGCAGACGAAAGCCGTACTCCACCAGCGTCGTTTTCCGCGAACGGTCTCCGGCGTACATCCCGCGTACCTGAGGAATGGTAATGTGGGATTCATCTACGATCATCAAAAAATCATCCGGAAAATAGTCGATCAGCGTTTCCGGCATCGCTCCTGCCGGACGTCCGGCAAGATGACGGGAGTAATTTTCAATTCCGCTGCAGAATCCGGTTTCCTTTAACATTTCTACGTCAAAGTTTGTCCGTTCCGCAATTCTCTGCGCTTCCAGCAGCTTGTCCTCTCCCTTAAAAAATCTGACGCGTTCTTCCAGCTCCTCCTCGATCGCGCCGCATGCTTTTAAAATCTTTTCCTGCGGAACTACATAATGGGATGCCGGAAATACCGCAACGTGCTGCAATTCGCATTTGATTTCTCCGGTCAGGACGTCAATTTCCGTAATCCGGTCAATTTCGTCTCCGAAAAATTCTACGCGGATCGCCGTATCGGATTCATTGGCGGGAAAAATTTCCAGTACATCGCCATGTACGCGGAAGGTGCCGCGCTTAAAGTCCATTTCGTTCCTTGTATATTGTATTTCGATCAGTCCGCGGATGACATCATCCCGATCGATCTCCATCCCCGGCCGCAGCGAGACCATCATATTCATATAGTCATCCGGACTTCCGATCCCGTAAATACATGATACGCTGGCGACAATGATTACATCCTTCCGTTCCGCCAGCGCTGCTGTGGCGGACAGACGCAGCTTATCGATTTCTTCGTTGATCGCGGAATCCTTTGCAATGTAGGTATCTGACTGCGGTACATACGCTTCGGGTTGATAATAATCGTAGTAGCTCACAAA
>CANQCX010000192.1 GCA_947591115.1 uncultured Lachnospiraceae bacterium
GCGCACTCCCGAAGATCACGACTGATGTATTCCGGTGCGTTTCCTTCAAATTTGTAATAAATCTTATGCTCCAGACTTGCCCAGAAATCCATAGCGATCGTCCGTATCTGGATCTCTACTTTGGTGTCCACCACACGATCCGAAAGAAAGATCGGAACCGTAACCAGCATGTGAAAACTTTTATATCCGCTTTCTTTTGGATTTTTGATATAATCCTTAACCGAAACGACCGTCAAATCATTCTGCTTGCCGATCATCTCTGACAGCCGGTAAATATCCGATGTAAACGAACACACCAGACGGATTCCCGCGATATCGTTTACATAGCGTATCATATTGTCAATGGAAATCTCATGTCCTCCCCTTTTCAGCTTTTTTACAATGCTCTCCGGCGACTTCACACGAGATTTGATGTACTCGATCGGATTATAATTATGGATATGTGCAAATTCATCGTTTAAAATATCCAGCTTCGTACCGACTTCCTTCAGCGCAGAATTGTAAAGAAACATCGCAGTCTCCCAACTGTCGATTCCATCCTGCAGCATATTTAGTTCCATAGTAAAACCTTCTTTCCCTTTCCGTAATTTCTTTCCGTAATTTTACCCCGATAAAATGCATCCCCACATGATCAACTATTGTATTTATTATAGCATAAAAGAAATGAATTTCATATTTATTTTGAAACTTAATAATTTTTTAATATTTTCTGCTTATCCGTCTTCTTCCAAAACTTGAATTTCCAGATAATCAAAATCAATTTCTTCCACAAACTGATCCTGTCCGAAGCGCGTTCGTGCGTGGCGCTGGAATTCTTCAATATTGGACTTGAGCCAGATCGGCTTGCCAAGATCCAGCCGGTAACAAACCTCCTCCAGCGCCGCAAACACTTTATGCGTCCGCGTATCGTTTTCGTTGTTTTCAATGGTTTCCGTCCGGACGAGACGGGTATCTCTTATCATTTTAAACCAGATCTTCATTGCTTCCTCCTGCGCTGCCTTGCGGCTTCATACAAAAACAGTGCGGCGGAAACGGCAGCATTTAAGGATTCCACCTGTCCTTCCATCGGAATCCGGACGCAGACATCCGCCATCGCGGTCAAATCGCTGCTTAATCCGTTTCCCTCATTGCCGATCAAAAAACCGCAGGGACCGGTATAATCCGGCTCGTCATAATCCACCGTCCCGTTTAAATGCGCCGCATACAACCGGATGCCGGAGCTTTTCAGTTCCTCCAGCGTCTGCTTTAGATCGGGCGACTCCCAGAACGGAACGCGGTAAATGCTTCCCATGGTGGAACGGATCGTTTTCGGATTAAACAGATCCGCCGTCGTATCATTAAAGATTACGCCGGAAACGCCCGCGCCTTCCCCCGTCCGGAGCATGGTGCCCAGATTTCCGGGATCCTGTATGCTTTCCAGAATCAAAAGCTTTGGAGAACCGCCGCCCAGACAATCCGAAAGCCGGTACTCCGGTCTTTTGACAACGGCAAGAATCCCCTGCGGAGTCTGCGTATCCGATATCAAACGAAAAACCGGATCCGCCACCGTCTCAAACGTATGCGTTCCCCCGCCCAGCTTTTCCGTCAGCTTCGGATAGCGGTTTTCCTGCATAAAACGCTCCGATACATAGACGGCTTTGATCTGCTCCAAAGGAGCCTCCTCCACCATCCGGACGCCCTCTACCACAAAAACTCCCTGCTTTTTCCGCTCTTTTGCTTTTTTCATTAACAACGTCAGATTCTTCATCTGCCGGTTTGCCGTACTGGTAATCATCGTCCCCTTCACACCGCTTTCCTATTGACAGAAAAAGGCTGTCCGAAGACAGCCCTTCCAATATGCGCCTATACCAGACTCTGTGAAATTCCGTACATATAATCCGGTATGTTCTTCTTCATTGCCAGCGCCTCGTCAATATCAAAATCTACAAATTCGCCGTTCTTATAACCAACCACACGATTGCTCTTTCCCTCGCACAGAAGGTCAACCGCCATTGCGCCCATCGTCGTTGCATAGACGCGGTCTTTACAGGTCGGACTTCCGCCGCGCTGCATATGTCCCAGAATCGTTGCACGCGTCTCTACGCCCGTTGCGGCTTCGATGCGTTTTGCCATATTCTGGGAATCGCCGATTCCCTCCGCGTTGATGATGATGTAGTGCTGTTTGCCAAGCTTACGCGCATTGATGATATGCCCGATCAGCTTCTGCTCGTCGTGGTCGTATTTCTCCGGAAGCAGGATCTCCTCTGCACCGTTGGCAATTCCGCACCACAGCGCGATATAGCCGGCTCCCCGTCCCATAACCTCAATGACGGAGCATCTTTCATGGGAAGTAGAGGTATCGCGGATCTTGTCGATCGCTTCCATTGCCGTATTGCAGGCGGTGTCAAAGCCGATGGTATAGTCCGTACATGCAATATCCAGATCGATCGTACCCGGAAGACCGATGGTATTGATGCCAAGCGCCGCCAGCTTCTGCGCGCCCTTAAACGAGCCGTCGCCGCCAATGACAACAATCGCGTCAATCCCATGTTTTCTGCATATTTCCGCTCCGAGCTGCTGCCCTTCCTCCGTAACGAATTCCATGCAGCGCGCCGTCTGAAGGATCGTACCGCCTCGTGAAATGGTATCGGATACGCTCTTTGCATCCATATCCACGATCTCTTCATTCAAAAGTCCTGCATAGCCTCGTTTGATGCCCTTTACCTTTTTCCCCTTGTAAAGAGCCTCACGAACGACCGCGCGAATGGCTGCATTCATTCCCGGCGCGTCGCCCCCGCTGGTAAGCACTCCAATTGTGTTGATTTCTTTTGCCATCTCTATATCCTCCTCTATATAATGTTTCCGAATCATCTTATCCCATAATATTGTATACGCTTTAGCCGCTCTTTTCAATATTCTTTTCCACAACTTTCACATTTTTTTCTCCGAGAAAATCCCGAAGCTTCTGTAAAAGCGCGTCGTTGACAGACACCCCGCGGTTCCTTCCCATCCGCTTATACGACCGCGGATTGGCAATATAAACGACGACCTCGTCCCCTCCGTCGGAATCGTTTAAAATCCCGTACAGCTCTTTTTCTTTTTCCAAAAACGCCTCTTTGTCGGAAAACTGCAGCCAGAGCTCCTTCGGCGTATGGGCAAACGGCACGATCCGTTCGCAGATGATCTTTCCGTTCTGTTCCTCATCCGCCGACGCATGGCCGATGACAAAGATTTTTTCTTCTTCTTCCAAATAGGAAAGAAATTTCTCATAAGCTTTCGGAAAGACAATGATTTCCACCGTTCCGGTCAGATCCTCCAGCGAAAGGATCGCCATCGGCTGATTGTTTCGGGTAAATTTGATGCTCTTTTC
>CANQCX010000193.1 GCA_947591115.1 uncultured Lachnospiraceae bacterium
CCGGAAATCTGTCGAAAAACCACAACATCTAGTAATTTTTTTTGACAATATTCTATATTTGCCATTTACAACCCATAGGCAAAATGTTACAATATTCCATATTGGTAGTTTACCTATGGAGGAACGTTTATGGATAATCTGCGGAGAACAATGCAGAAACGTCGCATGATGCGTCATGCCGCCGAGGCAAGGCAGAGATCCATCGAAAGACAAAAACCCGACAGGGGAGCACAGGAGATACGATCAAATAACAAAAGCGCAGAGGTTTCTGACGCGGAAAAGGTAGTTAAAGAGGATATGACACGAATTAGAGAAACCGAAAACGAAGAAACCACACAGGAATTGGAAAGCGCGGAGACGACTGTCCGGAAGGCGCCGGCTGCCGGAGGGGAGCAGCAGGAGAAATCCCAGACAGAAGATTCCCGTCAGGAAAATTCGCAGCCGGAAGATTCCCGTCAGGAGAATTCGCAGCCGGAAGATTCCCGTCAGGAAGCATCCCAGCCGGAAGATTCCACGCAGGAGAATTCCCGGCCAGAGGAAATCCCTCAGGAAAAACCGCAGCCGGAAGACTCCCGTCAAGCGGAATCCCAGACAGAGGATTCGTTCCTTGCGCAGATCGATGAATTCCGCGCCAGAGCGCAGAAGCTGCAGCAGATGATGCAGAGCCGCGAATCCAAAGCGCAGGAGCTGCAGAGTCTGGTCGAAGAGCGGGAAGGCAAAGCAGAAGAATTAAAGCAGATTCTGGATGAGCGGCAGGAGGAAGTGGACGGAATTTCCGCTGTCGTTGCAAAGCAGATCAATGCATTGACCGGTCAGGTAACGGACAAGCTGGGTGCGATCGAAGCGGCGCTTGGCGGAGAACAGGCGAATGCCAGCAAGAACAATGCAAAAGTGGCGGAGGAGATGCAGCAGACTCTTGGAAAGGTTTCCGAGCAGTTGGATATGCTGAAGTCGGATCTGGCGGATAAGATTCATACGGAGAGCGTAAAGAGTTACCGGAATACGCAAGATATTTTAAAAGATATGGATGAAAAGCTGGATCGCATGGAGGATGTAGAAACGGATGTCCGGTCTTTGCATAATTATGCCAAGATCATCATCGGAGTGATCGCGGTTAATCTGGTAGGAATCATCATTGCGATTCTAGGATCCTTTGGCATTTTCTAACTCATAAATATAGGATTTCACGAATGCAATTCCGAAGACAGACAGGAATTGCATTTTTTGTGAAACAGGAAAGAGGAGGGCAGGTATGGAAGAAAAAAAGGTATGGGTGGTTGGACATAAAAATCCGGATACGGATTCTATCTGCGCCGCGATTGCGTATGCAGATTTAAAAAACCGTATAGAGGAGAAAACGCCTTCTTCTCAGGAGCATCGGGTAACTTACGTTGCCAAGCGCGCGGGAAACGTCAATGCGGAAACGGCGTACGTGCTGGACTATTTTCATGTGCAGGCGCCGGAGCTGATTAACGACGTCGGAACCCAGATGAAGGACATCTCCATCCGGAAAACGCAGGGCGTGAGCGGTCATATTTCCATGAAAAAAGCGTGGGAAATGATGAAAATTTTAAAAGTAGTCACACTGCCGGTCGTCAACAGCAGAAACCAGCTGGAGGGACTGATCGTTACCGGCGATATTGCAAAATCCTATATGGATGTTTACGACAATTCGATTCTTTCCACCGCCCGAACCCAGTATAAAAATATCATTGAAACGCTGGAGGGCGACCTTTTGACCGGAAACGAACATGGTTATTTTGTAAAAGGAAAAGTCGTTATCGGCGTTGGCTCGCAGGAGACGCTTGCGGAAAGTCTGGAAAGCGACGACCTTGTCATTATCGGGGACAGGGAGGAATCCCAGCTTCTCTCGCTGGCATCCAATTGCAGCTGCATGATCGTGACCAATGGCTTTGAAGTCAGCGAAGAAGTGATCGAGGCGGCGAAGGCGCGCGACGTTGTAGTCATCAGCACTCCGTACGATATGTTTACCGCGGCGCGGCTGATCAATCAGAGTATGCCGATTAAATATTTTATGACAAAATCCGATATCATTCATTTTCATCTGGATGATTATGTAGACGAAGTAAGCGATACCGTAGCAAAGATCCGGCATCGCGATTTCCCGATTCTGGATGAAAACCAGCACTACGTGGGGATGTTTTCCCGAAGAAATTTGCTGAGCGCGCAGAAAAAACAGGTAATCTTGGTGGATCACAACGAGAAATCACAGGCGGTCAGCAATATAGAAGAAGCGGAGATTCTGGAGATCATCGACCACCATCGGCTGGGCAGTCTGGAAACGATCGCGCCTGTTTACTTCCGGAATCAGCCGCTTGGCTGTACGTCTACCATTATCTATCAGATGTATCAGGAAAAAGGGATTCCGGTGGAGCCTGAGATGGCGGGACTCTTATGCGCGGCGATCCTTTCGGATACGCTGATGTTCCGTTCTCCGACCTGTACGGAGGTGGACAAAGAGGCGGCAACCTGTCTGGCCAAGATCGCCGGAGTAGAAGTGACCGAACTGGCGCAGAAAATGTTTGAGGCGGGAAGCAATTTTGACAGTAAAAGCGAAGAGGAAATATTAAGTCAGGACTTTAAAATTTTTCATTCCGGAGATACCACGTTCGGGGTTTCGCAGGTCAGCGCGATGAGCCGTCAGGAGCTGGATAAGGTGCAAAAGCGGATCGCCCCGAAGCTCGGCTATATGCTCGGCGAAAAGAAGCTGGATATGGAATTTGTGATGCTGACGGATATTTTAAACGAATCAACATATCTGATCTACGAAGGAGAAGGGGCGCTGGCACTGATCAAAGACGCCTGTACCGGAGCGGAGGAGGACGGCGTCCTGTTAAAGGGCGTGGTTTCCCGAAAGAAGCAGTTGATTCCGATGCTTATGAACGCGCTGGCGGAACGGGCATAAACTATATGCGGATAGGATAGAAAAGGAGCGGATGCCGATATGAAATTTACAAAAATGCATGGATGCGGAAACGATTACGTTTATGTAAATCTATTTGAGGAGACGATTCCGGATCCGGCAAAGCTTTCCATCGAGGTCAGCGACCGGAGGTTTGGAATCGGCTCGGACGGACTGATTACGATCGGACCGTCGGAGGCGGCGGATTTTCGGATGCGGATCTACAATGCGGACGGTTCGGAAGCGGAGATGTGCGGAAACGGAATCCGCTGTGTGGCAAAATACGTCTATGACCATAAGCTGACGGACAAAACGGAGATTACGGTTGAAACGGGAGCGGGCGTGAAAACGCTTGCGCTTTTTGTGGAAGACGGAAAGGTAACGCAGGTGCGCGT
>CANQCX010000194.1 GCA_947591115.1 uncultured Lachnospiraceae bacterium
CATATCGCATTTCAACGCTGCTTTCCTCGCCGCCAACAGAGGCAACATAGGTCAGGTATTCCGCAGCGCTTGAACGGATAGAAATTTCACTCTTTTTCTTTTTTGGCATAGGCGGTTCCTTTCTTTACGCTTTCATAGCTGTCAATCGTGTTGTCGCAGATCATTTTTATTCTACACCCTTTTTTGAATTATACAATACTGTTTTTATGGGTAAGCCGGCAGATGATGTTGTATCATGCGCTTCCTCTGGTATGCAGCCATTTTCGGGAAAGCAGCGGCAGATATTTCGACAGAGCGTGATGTCGGTCGTCACAATTCGATCACAGGTTATTGACTGTTTACAGATTCAAATACTATAATGATTCATGATATAGAGGAAAGGAAAATTTGAAGCTTGCGGATACCTATTGCGGAAAAACAATATTGGAAAGAGGTGGGGATATTTTGGCATTTGCATCTATGATGATAATTTTACTTGTGATAATTTTGCTGGCGTTTATTTTACTATTAGGTATGCTGTTTGTTGCAGGCTTGGTCTTTCTTATCATCGGGATAGTAAAAAAGCAAAGTCCCAAGAACAAAGGAAAGAAACATCCGGTTGTATTTATCGTGGTAGGGTCACTTTTGGCTTTGCCTGCTGTAGTTTCCATTGCGATTGTGCTGGTAAAGGTAATTATTTCCATTGCTGCATGATGAGCGATGCAATAGATTAGAATTGTTTGAAAGTGAAAAAATGCCTATCCTGTCTGCCATGCAGGATAGGCGGTGTCTGTAAGGACATATACTATCTTGGGAGCATCCGCTTTGGAGTGGGTGCTTTTCCTTTTCTGATAGCACTATGTTACACTTTCCGCCATATATTCAATAGAAATTTTATGACAGATAGCGTAAATTTATTGTAGGAAAACCAAAAGCCGTTTTTTGCTTTCGCTGTTTAGTGTATCTGCCTATTTTTGGCAAAGGCATCCTCCACAGACAGTCCTTCGTCGGATTTCGCCTGATGATAGCCTTTTTCCATCATGGTGTTAAATTGTTCATCGGTTAAGCTGTCTCTTGTGGGCAGTTTTGGTACGGTAAGAGAATATGGGACGCCGCCCGTCATAATGATTTGTCTGTATAAGGTATCGATTAGAACGGAAACGGGCAGTCCGATCTTTTCCAAGACCGCTTCGGCCTGCTGTTTGATTTCCGGTTGAATACGAGCTGTTACATTTGCGCTTTTTGTTGCCATAATAAGCACCTGCCTTTCTGTTTTGATTATATCGTATTGTATGGCGAATTGCAATACAATATTCAGCAGATTAGGAATCGTAAAAAACAATTGACAAAATATGATATTTGTTACATTCTATAAAAGCATAAAAACGTCTGAAAAAACGAAGTTCGGAGGAGAATACATTATGAGTGAAGAATTTGAAAAAGGAATTCAGGCGGCAAGGGAAGAAGCGCAGAGGCGTCAGGCACAGGGATATGTGCTGCCGGAAAGCGCGTCGCCGCAGCCGCAGCCGCAGGCACAGGCGCAGGGTTACATGTCGCCGGAGAGCGAAGGAACGGCACAGCCGCAGCCACAGGAACAACCGCAAGGTTACATGCCGCTGGAGAGCGAGGGAACGGCACAGCCGCAGCCGCAGCCACAGGAACAACCGCAGGGTTACATGTCGCCAGAGAGCGAAGGAACGGCACAGCCGCAGCCGCAGGCACAGTCGCAGGGTTACATGCCGCCGGAGAGCGAGGGAACGCCACAGCCGCAGGAACAGCCGCAGCCGCAAGTACAGGCGCAGGGTTACGCATCGCCGGAGAGCGAGGGAACGCCACAGCCACAGCCGCAAGCACAGCCGCAGGGTTATACCGCGCCGCAATATCAATATCAGAGCTATTCCGCGCAGGGATATCCGCAGCAGCCGTACGGCGCGCCATTTTACGCGCAGCAGCCGCAGAAGCCGGCAAAAAGCGATACCATCGGGTTTGGCGTGGCATCTATGGTGCTTGGCATCCTTTCCATATTTTTATTCGCAACATGCCTCAATTATGTGATGATCCTGCTGTCGGTAATATTTGGAATCATTCAATTGGTAAAATCTAGCAAAAAGGGCATGGCGGTAACCGGTCTTGTGACTTCCGCAATCTCGCTTGTGATCAGCATTATATTCTGGGTTATCGTATTTGCAGCAGCAGGAAGCGATCAGACATTTTACGACGATGACTACTATAATGACTTTTATAACGATTTTTATGATGATTTTTACAACGAGTTAGACGAACTCTAAAACAGTCCGTCCAAACGCAAAGTTTCACAAGCACCTCATAATTTCATGGTAAGAAAGGAAACAGCAAAACGCATGGAACAGATAGAAATTTTAAAGGCGGAAGGCCTGTGCAAAACATTCCGTCTTTCCAAGAAACAGCAAAAGCTGCAAAATGCGAAGGAACGGCAGAAAAAAGCAGTGCAGGATTTGTCATTTTCCGCTTATAAAGGAGAAATTTTCGGACTGCTCGGCCCGAACGGCGCAGGAAAAACAACGACGCTGCGGATGCTTGCAACATTGATGAAGCCGGACAGCGGCGACGCGTGGATCGACGGCATCAGCGTCGGCAGGAATCCCGAGCAGGTGCGCGGAAAAATCGGATTTTTGACTAGCGAGCTGAAATTAGAAGATTTTTTTACGCCGAATTATCTCTTTGAATTTTTTTCCGATTTGTACGGAGTGGAGGAAAACGTGCGGAAAGAACGGAAAGCGCGCATGTTTTCCCGTTTCGGCATTGATGAATTTGCAGAGGTAAAGGTGGCGAACCTGTCTACCGGAATGAAGCAGAAAACATCGCTTGTCATTTCTCTGGTACACGATCCGGACATTATCATTTTTGATGAACCGACCAACGGACTGGACGTCGTTACCGCGCGGATTGTGACGGATTTTCTGAATGAACTGAAAAAAGAAGGAAAGACGATCCTGCTGTCTACGCATATTTTTAGTCTGGTAGAAAAGCTCTGCGATCGGGTAGGAATCATTATGGACGGCAGGATGATCGTATGCGATACGCTGGAAAATCTGACCAAAGACGGAGATCTGGAAGATGCATTTTTCCGGATTTACGAAGAAACGGAGGGACAGACGGATGAAAAGTAATCTGTTTACGATCATTAAAAAAGAATTGACGCGTTTTTTCAAAGATCAGCGTATGGTATTTACGACGGTATTGATGCCGGGACTGCTTATCTATGTGATGTACTCTTTTATGGGAAACGG
>CANQCX010000195.1 GCA_947591115.1 uncultured Lachnospiraceae bacterium
GTACAGGATTGAGCGAAGCGGTATCGGAGCGTACCCGAAATGAACGCATGAAAGCGGATCTGATTACCAATGTTTCCCACGACATCAAAACGCCGCTCACATCCATTATCAATTATGTAGATCTGCTGAAACGGGAAAACCTGAAAAATGAAAACGCCAATAATTACATCCGGATTCTGGATGTCAAATCCCAGCGGTTAAAACAACTGACGGAGGATCTGGTGGAAGCTTCCAAGATCAGCTCCGGCAATATATCGCTGAACATGCAGAAAATCGATATGGTAGAGCTGGTCTATCAGATCGGCGGGGAATTTAATGAAAAATTCGAGGGAAGAGAACTTACGATCGTAACAAAGCTTCCGAATCACGAGGTTATGATCGATGCGGACGGCCGCCAGTTATATCGGGCGATTGAAAACCTCTATATCAATGCTTCCAAATATGCAATGGAAAAGACAAGGGTTTTTGTGGAATTGTCCGAGGAAGGGGACGCGGTGGTTTTCTCCATTAAAAATATTGCAAAAACCCAGCTTTCGTTCGGTCAGGAGGAGGAAAACGATCTGTCGGAACGGTTTGTAAGAGGGGAGTCGTCCCGAACGACCGAAGGCAGCGGCTTAGGTTTGTCCATTGCAAAGAATCTGACGGTTTTAATGGGCGGAAATTTTGAGATTAAGGTGGACGGAGATCTTTTTATTGTCCGGTTGACCTTTAAAATGGCTTGATTTACCTGCGGGCAAAAGCTATAATTCTACTAACAGAAAAGTGGAGGTACGAATATGAAATTATATGAAAACGGGGCATACCTGATCAACGGAAAGGAAGTTGTGCTCCAGTCGCCGGAAGCTGCCGACGCGGTAAAAAAGCTTACCGGACAGGAAGTTTCTAAGGAAGAAGCGCAACAAAATACCATTGCCTACGGAATTTTACAGGAACACAATACTTCCGGCAATATGGAAAAGCTTCAGATTAAATTTGATAAATTAACATCGCACGATATTACCTTCGTGGGGATTATTCAGACGGCAAGAGCGTCCGGCCTTGAGAAATTCCCGATCCCGTATGTGCTTACCAACTGCCACAACAGTCTTTGCGCGGTGGGCGGGACCATCAATGAGGATGACCATATGTTTGGTCTGACCTGCGCGAAGAAATACGGCGGAGTTTATGTTCCGCCGCATCAGGCTGTTATCCATCAGTATGCAAGAGAAATGCTTGCAGGGGGCGGAAAGATGATCTTAGGCTCGGATTCCCATACCCGCTATGGCGCGCTGGGCACGATGGCAGTCGGAGAGGGCGGACCGGAGCTGGTAAAACAGCTTTTGAACAAGACCTATGATATTGACAGGCCGCAGGTAGTCGGAATTTATCTTACGGGCAGTCCGGTAGAGGGCGTAGGTCCGCAGGATATTGCGTTGGCGATCATCGGAGAAGTCTTTGATAAGGGATTTGTCAAGAATAAGATCATGGAGTTTGTGGGACCGGGCGTTTCGAACCTGAGCGTGGATTTCCGTATCGGAATTGACGTTATGACGACGGAAACGACCTGTCTGTCCTCCATTTGGAGAACGGATGACGCAGTGAAGGAGTTTTACGCCATTCATGGAAGGGAAGACGACTACAAGGAATTAAATCCGAAAGAAACGGCATACTATGACAGCTTTGTGGAACTGGATCTCAGTGAAATCCGCCCGATGATCGCAATGCCGTTCCATCCGAGCAATACCTACACCATTGAGGAGCTGAATGCAAATCTTTTGGATATTCTGGACGATTGTGAAAAACGGGCGCAGGTCAGCTTTGACGGAAAAGTCAAGCTGGATCTAAAGAGCAAGGTACGCGGCGGCAGGTTATACGTCGATCAGGGAATCATTGCAGGCTGCGCCGGCGGCGGATTTGAAAACATCTGCGACGCGGCGGATATTTTAAACGGACAATCCATCGGAGCGGACGAATTTACTTTAAGCGTATATCCGGCCTCTACCCCGATCTATATGGAGCTGGTCAAAAACGGTGCGGTTGCAAAGCTGATGGCAGCAGGCGCAATTGTAAAAACCGCGTTCTGCGGCCCATGTTTCGGCGCCGGCGATACTCCGGCAAACAATGCGTTCTCCATTCGCCATTCCACCAGAAACTTCCCGAACAGGGAAGGCTCTAAGGTGCAGAACGGACAGGTTTCTTCCGTTGCGCTTATGGATGCGCGTTCGATCGCGGCGACCGCAGCCAACAAAGGCTATCTGACGGCGGCGACAGATGTGGATATTCATTTTACCAAGCCGAAATATTTCTTCGATAAAACGATTTATGAGAACCGGATATTTGACAGCAAGGGCAAGGCGGATCCGGAGGTGGAGATCCAATTCGGGCCGAATATCAAAGACTGGCCAAAAATGAGCGCGCTTCCGGAAAATCTGGTATTGAAGGTGGTTTCGGAGATCCACGATCCGGTTACGACAACGGACGAACTGATTCCGTCCGGAGAGACGTCGTCTTTCCGTTCCAATCCGCTGGGACTGGCGGAATTTGCACTTTCCAGAAAGGATCCGGAATATGTCGGACGCGCAAAGGAGATCCAGAAAGCGCAGAAGGCTGTGGAGGAAGACCGGTGCCCGGGCGAGGAAGTACCGGAGGTAGAAGAAGTGATGCATACCATTCGGGAAACCTTTACCGAAGTCAATCGGGGCAATGTCGGATTTGGAAGTACGATTTTTGCGGTAAAGCCGGGTGACGGTTCCGCCCGCGAACAGGCGGCATCCTGCCAGAAGGTGCTTGGCGGATGGGCAAATATCGCGAACGAATACGCAACGAAGCGTTATCGCTCCAATCTGATCAACTGGGGTATGCTGCCGTTTTTGATCAAAGAGGGAGAGCTGCCGTTTTCCAATCTGGATTATATCTTCCTGCCGGCGATCCGCGAGGCGGTTCGCGAAGGAAAGACCGAATTTGACGCATATCTGGTCAAAGACAAAAAACTGACACCGTTTTCGTTGCGAATGGACGAATTGACGGCGGATGAAAAAGAAATTATCCTTAAAGGATGCCTGATCAATTATTATCGGGGATAGGGGGGTATTGCATTGTCTGATAAAGACAGAAACAAAGAAGAACTAAAGCGGTATATGCGCATTGGACTGATCGCGTTTGTTACGGTTGTCAGTTGTATTTTGTTTTTCTTTGTACTATTGAGGTATCAAGGATTTGCAAAGGCATGGAGTAAAATTCTTACGTCT
>CANQCX010000196.1 GCA_947591115.1 uncultured Lachnospiraceae bacterium
GTATTTACGCTCGACATATATCTTCCGCCAAGCTGAAAATAGAGCGTCTGAATTACCGCTCCTCCGGCATTTTTCAAGGATACCTTCCAGCCGATCGTGCGGAAACGCGTCCCCGCGGATGAATTGTTCGCGCCGGTGGCATAGTACAGATAGCCGTCCGTCTGGGAGGTCGGGCAGAACACTACCTGATTCCCATAGGTACGATAATATTCGTATGCGTTATTCCACACACCTGCCGACACCTCCTGCTTCTGCGGCAGCAAAACAGCCGCCAGAATCGTCAAGATACATGCCATTATCTTCGCTTTGCAATCCATGTTTCATCCCCCTGTACTGTCATATTGCTTTCCCATGCGGCATGGGAATTGCCTTGTGCCGCCTGCCATCCCAGAAACGTCCCTTCCGGCTCTTTCGGGACAGGGTATTTCTCGCCCGGCCTCAGGGTAAACACCTTATAATCGCCGCCGTCCACCTGAAACCGGATGCAGGAAAGGGGTTCTTCCCCTGCCTGCCGATCCATGATCGCCGTTTTGGAAAAAAGAAAGGTCTTATGGAATCCGCCCGGAAGCTCAAAGCTTCCGGTTACCTGAACGGAAAGAATCCCTTTGTCCAGATCGCAGGCAAGAACGGAAACTCCGGTCTGCGTATCGGAGGAAATCCGCATCCGGATCTCCTCCTCCACCTCCTTTTTTACCGCTTCCTGTGAAAGCGTTTCCGTCTGCGGCGTCCTAAGCGGCTCCGGTACATAATGCGCCGTCAAAACTCCTTCCACGACCTGCGAAAGCATATTTTCCACTTCGTTTTTCCTTGTCTGTATTCCGTAAAGGCACAGGGAAATAACGACCATATAAAGTGTCAGGATTCCGCCGAAAACTCCCAATATTACGTTTTTCATGCTCTATGCCGCCTGCACCGGAAACGCGATCCATGCATACACTGTGTTTTTCCTGCTGTCCTTCGCTTCCAACACAACGCGGTACACACCCTCTTTTTCCAGATACAGATACTCCTTTCCTCCCTGTTTACGGGCTGCATAGCGGTTTCCCGCTTCATCCGTCAAAACGCACACGCTTACGGGAAGGTTCTGTTCTTTTTCCCCCTGCGCCGTAAAACATGCGCCTACTTCTATCGGTTCCCCCGCCGTAATCTTTTCCCCCGTAAACCGGATGTCAATTTTAAAGCTTTTGCAGCGATCCAGCGCCGTTTCCTCCGCCGACCGCAAAAGCGCGGACTGGCTCTGACTGCCAATCCATTTTCCTAAAACCCCCGCCGCATCCGGACTGCCGCCGGAAAGCATACGGGCGGTACAGAACAGAATTCCGCAGCCTGCCATTACGGCAATCCACATACTTCCGTACTGTGCAATGATCTCTTTCATTTAACAGCCTCCGTTTCCCCAATAAGCAATCATCTGCGCCAGCATTCCGTCTCCGGAAAGCAAAATCGACCGAAACAGGGCAAGGAGTGCAAATGTAGCGGCCGCCGCCAAAAGCATGCTGCCGTATTCGCCCATGATTTCTTTCATTACAAGCCTCCTCCCAAAATTTCCAGAATTTGGCCCATTACCCGAATTGCGGCGATCCCCACGATCATCATGACCAATCCGATCCCGTATTCTTCTATGATATCGCTCATCGTTCCTCCTTATCTCGCATATGCGCACAGGGTATGCTCTGTCCGGATCCCCAAAAAGGGAACCGTAAACGGGAAGGTCAGCTCCAGCTTCGCGGAATCGACATCCTCGGTCTGCTCCGGCACCGTTTCTTCGCCGGTACAGCGCACCAGTGCCTGATTTTCCCTGTAAAGCGTCATCGAAAGCTCATACCCCGATCTTTCCGCCTGTGCAAAACATTCTTTTAATACTTCCGGATAAAAATTACTGTTTTCCGTTTCGTCTATCATACGGGCATGCATATCCTGCGCATCCATGACCACCATAAACGCGGAAAGGATCCCGCCGGATGTCGCCGTCAGAAACAGCAGAAAAAACACGCCCAGAAACGCTTTCATAATCTGACTCATAAACGCCTCCTGTTCTTTTGTTACAGCATCGAAGCCGATAAAAACGTCAGCATAAATACTGCCATATCCGCTACCAGCTTCAGCGACGCCGTTAAAACCGGAGCCAGAAACAGCAGATACATCCCGCTGTTTTTATTTTTCAGCCGCTCCTTTTCCGCCGTTTCCAACATCTGCCGGTTGCGCGCGACAAGCTCGCTCATCTGCCGGTCGGCATTTCCGCTGTTTCCGATGGACAGCGAATAGAGCATACTCATTGCCGAGGAAACCTCCGGAAGCGAAAAATCCTGCAAAAAACGATGATACGGCTCAGCCGATTCCGGATCGAGCTCTAATCTGGCATTCAGTGTTTTTAGTTCCTCCCGAAGCACGCCCGGAACATGACGGATCGATTTGCTTAACGCAACCTGAACATTCTCGCTCTGCAGCAGCAGAACCAGATCCATCAGCCAGTTCGGAAAGGCGCAGCGAATGCTTTTCTGCAGATTCCGGCGGCTTAACGCCCTGCCGATCCTGTGCTGGAAGCCGCACACCATCGCTATGCAGCATGCCAGCAGCGCCAGCCATTCTTTTTGCAGTACAAACAAAAATCCGGCCGCCAAAAGAAACGGAAGCGCCAAAAGCAGCGAAAGGCGTTTTTGTTTCTTCTCGTCATAATTCTGATAGGCGCGCATCTTTTCCTCCGCGTCCTCGTCCGCCGCATCCAGACACAGCCAGTCTGCGGTCAGAAACGCCTGCGCGCGGAACAAGATCCAATCGTCCAGCAAAATGACCACGACGCTCAAAAGCTGCGTCAGCGGATTTTGGCTGATATCCACATTCATAACCGGAAGATACAGCACCATGCCGCAGATCAGGAGCGAAACGGCGATCGAAAGCACGATCTCCCGAAAACGGTGTCTGCGTTCCTCCATCGCCCGCTTGGTCCTCGCCTCCCAGTGGTTCTTTTCATCGATGAGCAGCCGGATTGGCCGCTCCGCTTCTCCTCCGTAGGATTCCACGTGCAGCATAAAGGAATGGATATCCGAAATCCGCTTGCAGGAATAATCCGCCTCAATGATCTTTAACGCATCCCGCATGACCTCCGTTTCGTCAAACGTCATATGGATATGCGCCAACGCCCTGCCGACCGTCCGCTTCATCCGTCCCTCGGGCAGAGACGCTTCTACGTCGCAAAGCGCCGC
>CANQCX010000197.1 GCA_947591115.1 uncultured Lachnospiraceae bacterium
CAGGCAAATCAGAAGTGAAATAATTCCCAAGCAATTCTTCGTTCTTTTATAAGAAAATATTCACGCCCAGCAGACTAAGCGCAAGCATAATGACACCGGCGAGCAGGACGCCCAGCATAACCGCCGCGACCGTAGATTTAAAATCCATGTCAAGAATGCTGGCGGCCAGCGTTCCTGTCCACGCGCCTGTTCCCGGAATCGGAATCCCTACAAACAGCAGCAGCGCGGCAAACAGTCCGCGTCCCGCCTTTGCCTGCAGCTTCTTTCCGCCTTTTTCTCCTTTTTCCAGACACCAGTGGAAAAACTTTCCGATTACCGGCTTATCCGCGCCCCAAACCAGCACCTTACGGGCAAACAGATAAATAATCGGAACCGGAAGCATATTTCCGATGATACAGATGATATAAGACGGTATGATCTCCAGATGAAGCACCTGCGAAACCGGAATCGCCCCGCGCAGTTCCACAAGCGGAACCATCGATATGAAAAAAATCCACAAATAATCTTTCAGCATAATCCCAATCCCTTTCTACTGTTTATATTGCTGCAAAAACGAAATCAATTCCTGCATTTCTTCCATCGTTCCGATGCTGATACGCAGATAATTCTGTATCCGTTCCGGCTGTTGAAAATGGCGCACATAAATGTCCGCTTTTTTTAAATCCTCAAACAACTGTACCGCCGGTATCTGCGGATGGGTGGCAAAAATAAAATTACTCATGGAATCCCCGAATACGAAACCCAGACGGGAAAGTTCCTGTTTCGTCCATTCCCTTGCCGCAATTACCTTTTGCGTTGTTTCTTCAAAATACGCGCGATCGCGGATCGCGCACGCACCGATCGCGATACTGAGCCGATCCAGTGTATACGAATTAAAGGAATACTTCACATCGTTCAGATAACGGATCAGCTTCCTGCTGCCGAACGCATATCCGATTCTGGAGCCTGCCAGCGAACGTGATTTGGAAAAAGTCTGCACGACCAGAAGATTATCGTAGCGGTCGATCAGCGGCAGCGCGCTTTTCCCTCCGAAATCAATATATGCTTCGTCTACTACTACAATGACGTCCTGATTCTGCCGGATGATCGTTTCTACCGTTTCCAGCGGAAGCAGTTCTCCTGTCGGGGCGTTCGGATTCGGAAAGATTACGCCGCCGCAAGGCCTGTTATAATCCTGCGCGCGGATCAGAAACCGCTCGTCCAGCGGAACCGTCTCATACGCCACTCCAAGCAGCCGCGCCCATACGTCATAAAACGAATATGTAATATCCGGAAACAGCACCGGAAGCTTCGAATTGAAAAACGTCAGAAAGATCATCGCCAGCACATCATCCGAACCAACTCCCGCAAACACCTGCTCCGGTTCTACCTGATAAAATGCTGCAATTTCCCGAATCAAATCTCCGATCGACGGATCCGGATATCTTCTTAACTGGGTAACGTCAAAGCTTTGAAGAAGCTTTGCGACTTCCGGAGCCGGCGGATAAGGATTTTCATTTGTATTCAGCTTGATCATGCGCTCCTTCTTCGGCTGCTCGCCCGGCGTATACGGAACAACCCTGCGCACGTTTTCTTCCCATTTTCTCATGATATTCCTCCTGAAGGTTACGTCCACACTAAATTTACCTTATTTTTATGCGATTGTAAAGAAACTTTCCGGCAAAGTTTCCGATATAGTGCTTGCACATTTTTTTATTTGCGTTATAATATGTAAACACTCAATGGAAGGGAAATGAAAAAATGGCAAAAGATTCAACAAAGAACATGAGCGAAGGTTCTCCTATGAAACTCATTTTAGGTTTTGCACTGCCGCTGATGCTCGGAATGCTGTTCCAGCAGGTATATAGTCTGGTAGATACCATCATCGTAGGACAATTTCTGGGAGTAAAGGCTCTTGCCGCCGTTGGCGCGACCGGCAGCATTAACTTCTTAATCATCGGATTCTGTCTTGGGATCTGCAGCGGCTTCGCACTTCCGGTTGCGCAGCGCTTCGGTGCAAAAGATTATAACGGACTGCGCAAATACGTGGGCAATTCCGCCGTACTTTCCGTTATCATTGCAATCATACTAACGGCGCTTACCGTACTGCTCTGCCGTCCGATCCTGAATTGGATGCAGACGCCGCCGGACATTATCGAACAATCCTACAACTATATTGTAGTTATTTTTGCCGGAATCCCTGTTATCATCCTTTATAACCTGCTTTCCAGCTATCTCCGGTCGCTGGGCGACTCCGTAACTCCGGTTATTTTTCTGATATTGTCCGCCTGTCTGAATATCGGACTGGATCTTTTATTTATCGTAACCTTCCGGATGGGCGTTTTCGGCGCTGCCTTCGCAACCGTACTCGCTCAGGGCGTATCGGGTATTTTATGCCTGTTTTACATCATTAAAAAATTTGAGATCCTGCACCTTACCCGCTCGGATTGGGAGCTGGACGGTTCGTATGTCCGCGTACTGATCACGATGGGACTTCCAATGGGATTTCAGTATTCCATTACGGCGATCGGAAGCGTGATTCTGCAGTCTGCGGTCAATTCGCTCGGCTCCATTGCCGTTGCTTCCATGACCGCCGCAAGTAAAATTTCTATTTTTGTCGTCTGCCCGTTCGATGCGCTCGGCTCTACCATGGCCACCTACGGCGGACAAAATGTCGGAGCCGGAAGATTGGAGCGGCTGGGAAAAGGTCTTCGCTCCGCCACGCTCCTCGGCGCCATTTATGCCGTATGCATTCTGGTTGTTCTGATCTTTTTCGGACGGGGACTCATTTACCTGTTTGTTTCTCCTTCCGAAACGCTGGTCGTCTCACAGGCGCAGCAATTTTTAATTATCAATGCGGCGTTCTATTTTGCATTAGCGCTCGTCAATATTGTACGTTTTCTGATTCAGGGAATGGGTTTCTCCGGATTTGCGGTATTTGCCGGAGTCTTTGAAATGGCTGCGCGTACGCTGGTCGGACTTGCGTTTGTTCCGATCTTTGGCTTTACCGCCGCCTGCTTTGCCAGTCCGGCAGCATGGATTTTTGCGGATATCTTTTTGATCCCTGCATATTTTCATGTGCTGCACAAACTGCAAAAGCAGATGGGGCGGTAGAATGTCCTCTTTTATTTTAAGGATTTAAAGAAGATGCCTGACGGCAACGCCAGGCATCTTCCTCTATATCAAGTTCGCATATTCATCAGTCTTTCGATCTCCTCCCG
>CANQCX010000198.1 GCA_947591115.1 uncultured Lachnospiraceae bacterium
CATGGAAGCGTAGAAAAACTAAAAGAACTGCTGCGCATCGATCCGGATTCGATATACGAACGCATTATGGAAGCCTATCAAAGGCAGGAGGGAGAAAAAACGGAATGAACAAAGAACGTCTGGATGTCCTTTTGGTCAGCCGCGGACTTGCGCCTTCCCGCGAAAAGGCAAAGACCATGATCATGGAAGGGAACGTTTTTGTAGGCAATAATCGGGAGGACAAACCCGGAGCGGCGTTTCCGGCGGACTGCGCCATAGAAATACGGGGAAATACGTTAAAATATGTCAGCCGCGGCGGCTTGAAGCTGGAAAAAGCGATCGAGAGCTTCGGGATCGGACTGGACGGAAAAATCTGTATGGATATCGGCGCTTCTACCGGAGGCTTTACCGATTGTATGCTGCAGAACGGAGCCAAAAAAGTCTATTCTGTGGATGTGGGGTATGGAGAGTTTGCCTGGAAGCTGCGTCAGGATCCCCGCGTCGTTTGTATGGAAAACACGAATATACGCTATGTTTTGCCGGAGGATATTGACGATGTGCTGGATTTCGCTTCGGTTGATGTATCGTTTATTTCCCTGACTAAGGTGCTTCCTCCGGCGCGTGCGCTGTTAAAGGAGGGCGGCGGGATGGTCTGCCTGATCAAGCCGCAGTTTGAAGCCGGACGGGAAAAGGTCGGGAAAAAAGGAGTAGTCCGCGATCGGAAGGTACACAAGGAAGTCATTGAGAAAATCCTGACGTTTGCAGTCGAAAACGGATTTTCGGTACATGCGTTGGATTATTCTCCGATCAAAGGACCGAAAGGAAATATTGAATATCTCATCGAACTGGAAAAAACCCAAAATCCCATAAAGGAGGAGTCCGTAGATGCGGATGCCGTAGTTGCGGCGTCGCATGAAGAACTGGACGGTTGACGGATGCAGAATTTTGTTTTAATTACCAATGCTTATAAAGATACAGAACTTCGTCTGACAAAACAGATCATGCAGTATATTACGGAAAAAGGCGGAAAAGCGCAGGGTTTTTTATGCAATACCGACAGTGAGCCGGAAAATGATTTTGACGAGAGCCAGATTCCGCAGGATACCGACGGGATTTTGGTGCTGGGAGGCGACGGAACGCTGATCCGCGCCGCCACGCGGGTAAAAAAGCGGCAGATACCGCTGATCGGCGTCAATCTTGGCACTTTGGGATATCTGTGCGAATTGGAGGAAGCGACGGTATTTCCAGCCATCGACCGCCTGATGCAGGGAGATTATATCACAGAAGAGCGGATGATGCTGACCGGACACCGCGCCGGAGAAACAGGCGGGCGGGCGGCATTAAACGATATCGTCATCCACAGGAGCGGAAGTCTGGTTATTTTAAGCCTGCACGTCTATGTAAACGGGAAATTTTTAAGCACGTATCACGCCGACGGAATGATTCTTGCAACGCCGACCGGCTCGACCGGCTATAATATGTCGGCGGGCGGGCCGATCGTAGATCCGAAAGCCAGAATGATGCTGTTAACCCCGATCAATGCGCATAACCTGAATTCCAAAAGCATTGTGTTTGGCGCGGAGGATGTCATCGAAGTCGAGATCGAAAGCCGCCGGTGCAAAGAGGAGGATCAGGCGGTCGTCAGCTTTGACGGGGATGCGGCTGCGCAGCTTCGTGCAGGAGACCGTTTTGTTATTTCACAGGCGTCTCATATTACGAATATCTGTAAACTCAGCAATCAGAGTTTTCTGGAGCTGTTGCGGAAAAAAATGGAAACCTATACATAGGAGGCTTGCATGAAAAGCAAACGGCAGTCCAAGATCATAGAACTGATACAAAAATACGAGATCGAAACGCAGGAGGAATTGTCGGCGTATCTGGTAAAGGAAGGATTTTCCGTAACACAGGCGACCGTATCGCGCGATATTCGGGAATTAAAACTGACGAAGATCGCATTGAGCAGCGGAAAACAAAAATATGCCATTCTGGCGGAGGACAAAGAACCCATGTCGGAACGGTTCGTACGGGTATTTCGGGAAGGGTTCCTTTCGATGGATATGGCGCAGAATATTCTGGTCATCCGTACGGTTTCGGGAATGGCGGGAGCCGTCTGCGCGGCATTGGATGCAATGCAGATGGAGGAGATCGTAGGCTCCATTGCAGGAGACGACACCATTATGTGCGCCATCCGGACAGTGGAGGATACCGCAGCGATCATGGAGCGGCTGCGGAAAATGATATCAACGGCGTAGTCAGCGCCTTTTGGGAGAGTAGAAGGAGAATTTATGCTATTAAACCTACATGTGAAAAATCTGGCTTTGATCGATGAAGCGGAGGTGGAATTCGGGGAAGGCTTTAACATCCTGACCGGAGAAACGGGAGCCGGAAAATCCATTATCATCGGCTCCATCAATCTGGCTCTGGGAGAAAAAGTACCGAAGGAAATGCTAAGGGACAAACAGGAGGCGGCGCTGGTCGAGCTTGTTTTTTGTCCCCAAAAGGAAACCGTACTTCAAAAACTGCGGGAAATGGAAATTGAACCGGAGGACGGTATGGTAATCCTCAGCCGGAAGATTACTCCGCAGCGCGCCATCGGCAGGATCAATGGCGAAACGGTTTCCGTCTCGCGGATGAAGGAAGCCGCATCCCTGCTCATCGATATTCATGGACAGCATGAGCATCAATCGCTGCTGTCGCGGAGGAAGCATCTGGAAATTCTGGACGCCTTTGCAAAAGAAGAATTAAAAGAAAAAAAGACGGCGCTTTTGGAAACGTATCGGGAATACCGCAGGATTTTGGAGGAATGGGAGCATTCCCGTCTGGACGAGGAAGAACAAAAGCGGGAGCTTTCCCTTCTGGAATATGAAATTCAGGAGATCCGCCGCGCGGAGTTAAAAGCGGGAGAAGACGAAGAGCTGGAAGCGCAGTTTAACCGTTTTTCCAACGGAAAAAAGATCCTAGAGGGCGTCAACGCCGCTTACGCGGCAGCCGGCGGAGACGGAGACAGCGCTTCGGAGCGGATCGGAAGGGCGCTGCGGGAATTGAGCGCGGTGTCGCAGTACGATGAGCGGATCGCTTCCTTTGCCGGACAGATGGAGGAAATCGAAAACCTTTTAAGCGACGTTAACCGCGAAATGTCCGGATATCTGGACAGTACGGAGTTTGACGGCGAAGAATTCTACCGGATGGAAAAACGTCTGGATCTTT
>CANQCX010000199.1 GCA_947591115.1 uncultured Lachnospiraceae bacterium
GGCCATGAAGCAGAAGGAGTATGAACGGAAGGTAAAACTGCTCCGTTGTAAGGAAGCGGTTTTAAATGCGATGTACCCTGCCGGCACAGATGAATAAAAAACGGATCTTTCATTTTCAGGTATATTTTTTCCCTTTTCTGCAAATGCTTTTGCTATCATAAAAAAGGAAAGGGAAGCGATATGAGCGAACGTATTTTAAACGGCGATACGGTTGCACTTTTGAAGGAATGTGATTCCGGCTGTAAGATGGCGACCGAAAGCATGGAGCAGATCAGCCAGATGGTAAAAAATCAGGATATGGTGGAGATCCTTATCCGGTATAATCAGGAGCATATCCGGCTGGGCGAGGAGATCCACCAGTATTTAAACAGTGCGGGAGAAGAAGCGAAGGATCCGAATCCGATGGCAAAAGCGTTTTCGTGGCTGCAGTCGGAAGTAAAAATGATGATGAAAGGCGATTCGCATCAAGCTGCAAGCCTGTTGATCGACGGCTGCAACATGGGGATCAAATCATTGAACGAATATAAAAATAAGTATACGGACGCCGATGAAAAGAGCGTTTCCTTCTGTGAACGGCTGATCGGAATGGAAAAAGAGCTAATGGCGGAACTGGAAAAATATCTGTAATAAAAAACTGCCTGACGAAAGGAAAACCGTCAGGCAGTTTTTGTATCATGCGGGATATTTTACACATAGCTGTCCAGCAGCATACCCGAGTAGATGGAGCTGATATACGGCGCCGGAAAGTTGTGTCCCGGATTTTTATAGGCAACGACGACTTTATCCACGTACCGCATCGGATCAATAGCGGCATGATCCGCCTTCGCCCCGATCTGGTCTTTGATCTGCGTCAGAGTCGCAAAGGTCGCTGCCGAACGCTCCGGAGTAATGGCATCGGATAAAACCTTCCGATCCATAGAAATAATGCCGTCGTCCTGAACCATCAGACCGATGCCTTCCAGTTCCGCCCTGTGCGTCAGCGATACTGCGCTCATATCCTGAATGAGACGGTTGCCACGCGTTTGGTCTTCGGAGGAATAATTGCCCGCCGTCAGCAAAATGCCGTTGTACGCATCTACTAGAGTCTGGATGTTGTCCGCGACTGCGTCCGTATTTGCCTTAAAGCCGATATGGACGGAGGAATCGGCGGAGCTTTCTTTTAATAAGGTCAGTTCAAACACATGATTGATGGTAAATGTGTTTGACAACGAGGAATGATGCTCTCCGTTTAACAGAAAGTCGGAATTTTGAGCCTGCGAGGTAATTTTGTTGATGCCCAGCAGATCCATCGCCTTTAAGGAACCGGAATTAGTCGCCGGAGAGATCGAAAACAAATTGGCTTCCTCGGAACCGAGACCGGTCTGGTGGGAGGTCAAAGACAGCGCGCTCGCACCGTTTCCGTCTTCGAGAACGTCTGCGGTAATCCGCAGGTTGGAGCCGTTGACCAGATTCGCCAGCTTCTGGATCACATCGCGGTTGGTTTCTCCCGTATTGACATTATACTGAAATTCATAGGAAGAAAGAGCCGTATTCAGGTCAAAGGAATAAGTACCCGGAGTAAAGGAAAGCGAATCGTTTTTTAAGTAATTGCCGGTGTTGACCTGAGGAGAGGCCAGACGGTTGACCTGAATATCAAACGCGCCGGCGGAGTTCTGCTCGTTCCCGTCGCCGATATATTTGACCTGAACGGTGTTTTCGTCCGAGGACGTAGCGACTTTCTTTTGGAAAGAATCGGAAAATCCGCCGTAGCGGTCGGAAAGGGATGCGACTACGTTCTGAATGGACTTCGCATGCTCCTTGATGTCGATCGCATAACGCTTCGCCTCATGTACATTGGAAAGCTTGTACAGAGGAGATTCTTTATTTGACTGGATCATGTGATTATAAACTTTTCGAAGGTCGCTCTTTTTATGGGAGTCGTAGCGGGATGCTTTTCTGCTTCCGCCGTATGTAGTGACGTAATAATCATAAGCGCTGTCAATCTTTGACATAAGATTCCCCTCCTTTCTTCCATGAAATGTGCCGTCTTATCGGTGTTTCATATATCCGGCAAATATGGGGAAATGTCCAGCGGACATACTAAATCCATTTATACATAATATAGTATATCATCTGAAATGGAAATTGGCAATCACTAGATAAGTTGGAAAAAAACTTGCAAAATACTATATTTAGTGGTATTCTTTCTTTTGTTTACAAATTTCGAAAAGAGGTTGACACTCGGACGCGATCGTGTTATATTAGTTAGGCTTGGAAGTAGGTCTTTTTTTTATGCCCATTTTTATTGGGACGAACAAAACAAGAATTTAAACGGAGGTGGAAGTTGTGCGCACAAAGATTACATTAGCCTGCACAGAGTGTAAGCGTCGTAATTATAACCTGACAAAAGACAAGAAAACTCATCCGGACAGAATGGAAACCAAGAAGTACTGCAGATTCTGCAAGAGTCATACCGTACACAAGGAAACCAAATAGTCCATAGCGAGTGAAGGAGTGAGAACATGGGACAAACCGAGAAAGTTGAAAAAGCTCCAAAGACGAGCTGGTTTACCGGCCTGAAGGCAGAATTTCACAAGATCATCTGGCCTGAGAAAAAGTCACTTGCAAGACAGACCGTTGCGGTCATTGCCGTTTCGGTGGTGTTAGGACTGGTAATTGCGCTTCTGGATTGGATCATCCAGTACGGCGTAAATTTCCTGATTGGTTTAAGTTTTTAACGGAGGCAAAGTGATTTATGGCAGAGGCGAACTGGTATGTAGTTCATACCTATTCAGGTTATGAGAACAAAGTCAAAGCAAACATTGATAAGACAATTGAAAACAGGCATCTTGAAGACCAGATCTTAGAAGTACGCGTTCCGATGGAAGAAGTAACGGAGATGAAGAACGGCGTGAAGAAACAGGTTTCCAAGAAAATGTTTCCGGGCTATGTATTGATTCATATGATCATGAATGACGATACATGGTATGTTGTAAGAAATACCAGAGGCGTTACCGGATTTGTCGGTCCGGGAAGCAAGCCGGTACCACTCACAGACGCTGAAATGAGACCTTTGGGGATCAAATCCGAAAATGTTGTGGTCGATTTCGCAGAAGGCGATGCGATTGTCGTGATCGGCGGCGTATGGAAGGATACCTGCGGCGTGATCACTGCGATGAACCAGAACAAGCAGACAGTTACGAT
>CANQCX010000200.1 GCA_947591115.1 uncultured Lachnospiraceae bacterium
GATGACGCCAAAAAATCTACGGCTGCCGGAGCTTATGATTATACGACCAACAAATGGACGATCTACGACGGCTCCTCGTGGGTGTCGGCGCATCCGGACTATATCGCCTACTGTATGGATCCGAGAAATTTTTTGGATGAAACAAATATTTTTCAGTTTGAGAGCTTAAGCTACCGCTCCAGTCAGAACCTTGCGGGCGTCCAGTCGATTTTGCAGGGGACGTTTATGAGCAAGGATGTAAAGGATGCGGACGGTACGACATTAAACTATGCGCAGACGTTTGTAAAAATCGGAAAGGAAACGGGCGTAAGTCCGTATCATCTGGCGTCGCGCGTGCGTCAGGAGCAGGGCGCGGGCACCAGCTCTTTGATTTCCGGAACCTACACCGGATATCAAGGCTATTATAACTATTTCAATGTGCGTGCGTACGGAACCACCACCGCGCAGGTCATTCAGAACGGACTGGCATATGCGAAGCAGCAGGGATGGAATACCCGCTACAAATCCCTTCTCGGGGGCGCGAAGCTGCTCGCCCAAAATTATATTTCCGTCGGACAGGATACGCTGTATTTTCAGAAATTCAACGTAGTCAACAAAAGCGCGCTCTACAGCCACCAGTATATGGCGAACGTGACGGCGGCGATTACCGAAGGACAGAAAATGGGACAGGGATATTCGGATAAAAAACAGGCGTTTGTATTCCGGATTCCGGTCTATAACAATATGCCGGCAACCGCTGTAAAATTTACCGCAAGCGGCAATCCGAACAATTATCTGCAGAGTTTAAGCGTTTCCGGCCTTTCGCTGACACCGGCGTTTAAAGGGAGTACGACCGGCTACTCCATTGTTGTCGATTACAATGTCAGCTCCGTTACGGTATCGGCAAAAGCGGTGGTCGGGACTTCGACCGTTTCGGGAACGGGAACGTACCCGCTTACGGTAGGAAACAATATCATAAAAATAAATTGTAAGTCCCAGAGCGGCGTCACGAAAACCTATACCATAACGATCGCAAGACAGGCGGCGTCAGGAGGCTCGGGCGGCAGCAGCTATTCCGTAAAATCATCCAGATACACGATCGGAACCGTAATTACCGGAGTTGATACGGGAACGTCCGCTTCGGATTTCTTAAAATCCATTACGGCGGCGGACTGCACCGTAAAACTTCTGACGGCTGCCGGAGCGGAACAGACCGGAACTGTTGGAACCGGAAATAAACTGGCTGTTTATGTAAACGGCGGATTAAAAGCCACATACGATATCGTTATCTATGGGGACGTCAACGGCGACGGAGCGATTAAAGCAAACGACCTCTTTGCCATTAACCGTCATATTCTCGGAAAGGCGAAGCTGAAGGATGCGTATCTTCTGGCGGGAGATGTCAATAGGATGAACGATGGGGTAAAGGCTTCGGATCTGTTTATGGTCAACCGCCACATACTTGGAAAGAAGCAGATTGCACAATGAGAGGATGGAATATGAAGAAAAAGTTCACGAGTGTATTGACCGGAATTTTGATATTTTTATGTACCGTAATTCCGCAGATGCCGGTTTGGGCGGCAGGATTATCGATATCCGGAGTGCCTTCTTCGGTAAAAGTAGGAGATACCTTTACCGTAACCGTAACGTCTCCGGCGGATATATGGTCTACGATTACAGTCAGCTATGATGCTTCGGTTCTGTCTTATGTGTCCGCGTCCACAGAAGTAGGTGGCGGAGCGGGCAGCATTTTCTATATTGATTATACAGCCAGCGCCGATTCCGTATCCATTGCCTTTAAAGCGGTTTCCGCGGGAACGGCTTCCATTTCCGCTTCCGCCAGTGATGCGGAGCTTCCCGACGGCGGCGCAGCGTCCGTCAGCGGCGCAAGCGCAAAGGTTACCGTAGCCAATGCCGCCGGCGGAACGGGCAGCGGAGGCTCCGGAAATGGCGGCGGAACGGGCAGCGGCTCCGGAAACGGCGGCGGAACGGACAACCTGCAAAAGAGCGCGGACAATTCACTTTCCTCCCTAACGCTTTCGGCAGGAACATTATCTCCGGCGTTTTCCTATAAAACGACAAATTATACGGCGGAGGTTGATTATAATGTGACCAGCATTGCCATTTCCGCAACGGTAAGCAATGCAAACGCGACGATTGAGTCGGTAAGCGGGAATGAAAATCTTTCGGTAGGGGAAAATACCATTAAAATTGTAGTGCGGGCGGAAAACGGCGTGACTGCGGTATATACGATCGTCGTTACCAGAAAAAACGAAGGGAACTCCGAACCGGAAGAAACGCCGCCGCAGGAGGAAGAAAATGATGAGAAACCGGATCATTTTGAAGTCAACGGACAAAATCTAACTCCTGCCCAGCAGCTTCCTCAAGAAGACCTTCCGGAGGATTTTTCTGCTGCTTCCGTAACGCTTGGAGGAAAGGAATTTCCGAGTTTGTCTTTTGCAAACGGAAATCTGTCCTTATTATACCTTGTCGATGAAAACGGGGAAAACGGCGCTTTTTACGTATATGATCCGGTGCAGAATGCCGTATATTCCTTTATCCGCCTGTATTCGGAAAACGGATATGTGATCGTGCTTCTTCCGGATGCCGATGAGATTCCGGAGGGATTTTCGGAGCGGACGCTTTCGATTGAAGGAAAAGGGATGGTTACGGCATATCAGGAAACGGATGCGGATCCGGATTTTTATTTTTTATACTGCATGAACCAGCAGGGAACGACCGGCTGGTGGAGTTATGATACGGTAGAGGGAACTTATCAGCGCGCGGCAAAGCTCAGCGGAGAGCCGGAAGAAGATACCAAAGAAGATATCCAAAAACTAAAAGAAGACTATAATGCTCAGGGAAAAGCGTTAAAGCAGGAAAAAGTACGCAGCCGCTTTTTGTTAAGCATACTGATTTTTCTAGCGGTTGTGCTGCTGCTTATGATCTTTAACATGATCTTCTGGAAAATACGGAAAGGAAAAAGGAAAAAACAGATAGAAGAAGACGACGACGGCGATCCGGAAAATCTTCAGGCGTGGTACGCTCCGTTTGAAGAAAAAGAGGGCATGGCGCCGGAAGAAGATACTCTGTTTACGGAGGAAGCGGACGAAGAAGAGAAACCGGAAGATATGTTGCTGTCGGACGCAGAGGAAGCAGACGAAACAGAAGATACG
>CANQCX010000201.1 GCA_947591115.1 uncultured Lachnospiraceae bacterium
ATCGACCGGATCGATCCGATGATCGCGGAAAAGATGGGGTTTGACGCCTGCTATCCGGTTTCCGGACAGACGTATTCCCGTAAGGTAGATACGCGCGTGGTCAATGTTCTGGCGGGGATTGCCGCAAGCGCGCATAAGATGTCCAACGATATACGTCTGCTGCAGCATTTAAAGGAAGTGGAGGAGCCGTTTGAAAAGAACCAGATCGGTTCGTCGGCAATGGCGTACAAGCGCAATCCGATGCGGAGCGAGCGGATCGCGTCGCTGGCGCGTTATGTGATGGTGGACGCCATGAATCCGGCGATTACCTCTGCGGTTCAGTGGTTTGAGCGGACGCTGGACGATTCCGCCAATAAGCGGCTTTCCGTACCGGAGGGATTTCTGGCGGTGGACGGAATTCTGGATCTGTGCCTGAATGTGGTAGACGGACTGGTGGTTTATCCGAAAGTCATTGAAAAACATTTTATGAACGAGATTCCGTTTATGGCGACCGAAAATATCATGATGGATGCCGTAAAGAAGGGCGGAAACCGTCAGGAGCTTCATGAGAAGATCCGCCGGCTTTCGATGGAAGCGGGCAAAACCGTAAAAGAAGAAGGAAAAGAAAACAATCTGGCGGAGCTGATCGCCGCGGACGAATCCTTTGGACTTTCGCGGGAAGAAATTCAGGCGGCGTTTCAGCCAAAGCTTTATATCGGGCGCGCGCCGCGTCAGGTGGAAACGTTCCTTAGCGGCGTCATTGCTCCTGTTTTGGAGAAAAACAAAGAAGAACTGGGCGTAACGGCGGAAATCAATGTATAATCTGCAGCCTCTCTGGTTATGATAACAAAAAATCAGGGAGGCTGTTATTATGTCGCTATGCATTAAAATTATTGATATTCATGGAAGAGAAATTTTAGATTCCAGAGGAAATCCGACGGTGGAGGTAGAGGTTACCGCGCAGACGGAAACGACCGGAAGAAAGACGACCGCCAGAGAATCCGTTCCCTCCGGAGCAAGCACCGGAAGGTTTGAAGCGGTAGAGCTTCGGGACGGGGACGACCGCTATTTCGGACTTGGCGTGCAGAAGGTGGTCGAGCATATCAACAATCGGATCAAAAGCGAATTGCTTGGGATGAACGTATTGAATCAGGTCGGGATCGACCGGAAGCTGATCGAACTGGACGGAATGGACAATAAAGGAAATCTGGGAGCAAACGCGCTGCTTGGCGTTTCGCTTGCGTGCGCACGCTGCGCGGCCGCTGCAATGGAAATGCCGCTGCACCGTTATCTGGGAGGAATCAACGCCAAAGTGCTTCCGCGTCCGATGATGAACGTTATCAACGGCGGCGCGCATTCCAAAAACAGCATTGACTTTCAGGAATTTATGATCGTACCGTTTGCGGCGGAGTTTGCGGACGCGCTGCGGATGGGAGCGGAGGTCTATCATTTTCTGCGGCAGATTCTCCATGAGGACGGACTGCTGACGGCAGTCGGCGATGAAGGCGGGTTTGCGCCGGATTTAAAGGATGCCAGAGAAGTGTTTTCCTATCTGGAACGGGCGGTTGTCAAAGCGGGGTACGAACCGGGAAAAGATATTGCATTTGCGATGGACGCGGCTGCCAGCGAGCTTTATGACGAAGCGCGTGATATTTATCTGTTTAAAGGGGAAGACCGGACGCGCAGCAGCGACGAGATGATCGAGCTGTATGAAGGACTGGTAAACGATTTCCCGATCATCTCCATTGAAGACGGGTTGAATGAAGACGATTGGGAAGGCTGGCAGAAGCTGACCGCGCGTCTGGCGGATCGGATCATGCTGGTCGGCGACGATTTATTTGTAACCAACACCAAACGGATCCGCTGCGGGATCGACTTAAAGGTTGCCAATGCGGTACTGATCAAGGTCAATCAGATCGGAACGCTGACAGAGGCAATGGACGCGATCGCGCTTTCGAAGGATAACAATTATCAGGCGGTCATCTCGCATCGTTCCGGAGAAACGGAAAATTCCTTCATCGCCGATCTGGCGGTTGCGGTCAACGCCGGATGGATCAAGACGGGCGCGCCATGCAGGGGCGAACGTACCGCAAAATACAATGAGCTTCTCCGGATCGCCGAGGAGCTTGCATAAAGGAAAACAGCGCATTTAATCGGAACCTTCCAAAACGGGAGGCTTCGGATAAATGCGTTTTTTCATGCCCGCAGGATCAACGGCTTCTGCGATCGCCGTTTCGGCGTCGATGCTTCCCTGCGAAAAAAGCCGGAAAATGCTCTCATCCATAGAAAGCAATCCCTCTTTGGCAAACGCGGCGGTCATTTCGGAGATCTGATCGATCGGGGTGGAAGAAATCAAGCGTCGGAGCGCCGGATTCATCGTCAAAATTTCAAAAGCCGGAACGAGCCTTCCGTCTGCGGACGGCAGCAGCTTCTGGCAGACGACGGCACGAAGCGCGGCGGCAAGCCGCATGGAAAAATGCTGCTGCTCGGAAACAGGAATTCTGTGTATCAGAGAATCCAGCGTTTCCGCCGCGCTTTCGGTACGCATGGTGGTAAACACAAGGTGCCTGTTTTCCGCGGCGGCAAGCGCCGCCTGAACCGTCTCCGCATCCGGCATTTCTGCGATCATAAGAACATCCGCGCTTTGGAAAAAGGCGTTTTCAATGGCGGCGGGATAGCTTTCGGAATCCGCCGGAAGCTCCCGTTGGGAAATCATGCACGATTTATGCGGATGCAGAAATTCCAGCGGCTCCTCTAAGGTTATGATGTGGCCGCTGGTTTCCTGATTGATCCGGTCGAGGATGGAGGCGATGGTAGTCGATTTTCCGCTTCCGCCGGAACCGGCTACCAGCACCAGTCCGTTGGAAAGGCGGGAAAGATTACTGACCGCTTCCGGAATTCCAAGCGAAGCTGCGTCCGGCAGCTCGAGCGGAATCACGCGGATGACCGCCGCATAGGAGCCGCGCTGTTTAAAGGCGCTTACCCGATAACGGGAAAAACGGGGCAGCGTAAAGGAAAAACGGTCGTCCCCGCATCGGTCGAAATACGAAATGTCCCGTCTGGCAAGCGCATAGAGCGCCGTCACAAATTCATAGGTATCTTTGGAATACAGAATGATCTCATTTAAGGTTTGGAGGGTGCCGTTGGACTTATAAGATAAAGGCCG
>CANQCX010000202.1 GCA_947591115.1 uncultured Lachnospiraceae bacterium
GTCCTGACGCATACCTCAACCCGCCAGAATTTGGTAAACCAGATCATATCGGCTGCCATTCAGTATAATCTGGACGGGATCAATCTGGATTTTGAAGCCTTAGACGGCGCCGCCGTAGGCGACGCATACATCCAGTTCGTTCGTGAGCTGTCTTACAAATGCCACAACAACGGTCTGGTTCTTTCGGTGGACAACTATGTCCTAACGGAATACACCGCATTCTATAACCGCAGGGAACAGGCTGATTTTGCGGACTATGTTGTAATTATGGGTTATGACGAGCATTATGCGGGTTCGGAGGAGGCCGGTTCCGTCGCTTCCATCAACTGGGTAAAAGAAGGCGTTGAAAAGACTTTAAGCGAAGTTCCTGCCGATCAGGTTATTCTGGGAATGCCGTTTTACACGCGCATATGGAGCCTGACGCCGGACAGCGACGAATCCAACTCCGAAACCACCTATACCGTAAGCTCCAAAGCCTATGGAATGCAAGCGGCGGAGCGTCTGGTAAGCAGTCATAACGCGGTAAAAACATGGCTGGAGGACTGCGGTCAGTATTATGCCGAATACGAAGAAAACGGCGTCCGATATCAGGTCTGGCTGGAAGACAGTACTTCTGCGGAAGAACGGCTGAAACTGGTCGATTCCAACGCGCTTGCCGGCGCGTCGTTCTGGAAGCTCGGTTTTGAAACCAGCGACATATGGGACACCGTCATTAAATATATCCATTAAAAACGAAGCTTCCTATGCCATGTACCGGACGGTACATGGCATATTTTTTGCCTTGCCGCATAAAATGAATTGACATTGCACAGGAGTGTTTTCCGATGCGAAAAAGATTTGAACTGTTTATGGTCGTATGCCTCTTTTTGTCCTCCTTTTTTCTGGCGCGGAAAGGGGCGGCGCTGGTTGAAGCCAAAAATGCCAAAAACGCTCCTCCTTGTATTGTCATCGATGCCGGACATGGCGCGGATGATCCCGGAAAAGTGGGCGTAAACGGGGCGCTGGAAAAAGACATCAATCTGACGCTTGCACTGAAGCTCAAACCGCTGTTGGAAAATAAAGGCTTTCAGGTGGTAATGACGCGGGATTCGGACGATATACTGGCTTCCGAAAATTCCTCCCATCGAAAGCGCGAGGATATGGCAAACCGCGTACAGCTTATCGAGGACGCCAATCCCATTCTTACGGTAAGCCTGCACCAGAACAGCTATCCGGATGCTTCGGTATGCGGACCGCAGGTTTTTTACTACAAAGCATCCGAAGAAGGGGAAAAAATCGCCGGCTGCATCCAGCAAAGTTTATACGAAACGCTGCAGTTGTCCTCCAACCGCGGCATCAAGGCAAATAACGACTACTATCTTCTCAGAAAAACACCCACACCTACGGTAATCGTAGAATGTGGGTTCTTAAGCAATCCAAACGAAGCGGCGCTTCTTACGGATAATGTCTATCAGGATAAACTCGTACGGGCGATCTATCTTGGTATCTGCAATTATGTTGACGATTCCTCCAATTCCTGAACCGCATGAAGAAAGCCTTCCGCGATCTGATACAATCTTCTGGTCTGAACCGGATTCCTCTCACTTGGGTTTTCCTTCGGGGAAACCCTTTTTTCCTGCATTCCGGCTTTGGAGTAATGCGAAAGCGACAAATCCTCGACAAACGCCACGCGAAGATCCGCTGTTTCTTCCTCCTCCACGCTCAGCCGTTCTCCCAAAGCGGAAAGGTTTTCCGAAAGCAGGCGTTTTGCCTCTTCGCTGTCTGTCGCGATCATTCCGCTGATCCCATGCTCCTTCGCCTCGAAAGACGCGGCTACCTTTCCCATAATCTGGCTGCGGAACAGAATGTCCACCCGTCCCTTCTCTTTGGTTCCCCGAACTACCCTGAGGGAAACGCTCGTCATCTTGTCTCCGGTCTGCATCGGGATCAGATAATTTTCTTCTTCCGCCCGTTTCGCGCAAATTGCAAGCTGACGGTTCATCAAACGGAGTTCCCGCAAATCCAGCGCGCTGATGTCCTCTTTTTCAACGATCATGGTCTGCATGACATGCTCTGCAGTCTCTGCCAGCTCCTCCTGCGCCTTTGCCAGCTCCTCCGGTTCTTTTAAGGCTTCTTGGAAACGCTCCATGAGCTTTTCCTTCATGCGCTTTATTTCCTGCATACTGTCAAAGGACGCGCCCTTTGTATTCCACAACTGCTCCATTACCTGATCCGGATCGCGCAAAATCCGCTCGGCAGCCATAATGTTTTGTACGCTGTTGGAAAGGTCGTTTTGCTCCAGAAACGCATAAACATCTTCCGAAGCCGACAGCGCTTCTTTGAATTCCGCAAGCTGCTCTTTGGCATATGCCGTATCTTCCGCCGTTTCCGGATGTTCGGCCTGCATCCGGAAAATCATTTCCTTCATTTCCTCCGGCGTCATATTTTCCCATGCTTCCTGCGGTACCTCCCGCAAAAATTCCGGCGTAACCGCATCCGCCACATCACGAACGCAGTTTTGCTGAAATGCCGCGTCGATCTGTTCATCGATACGCGCGTTTTTAAATACTGCATCCACGCCCTGAAAGCTTTCATCCACGCGATAGTCCATCCCGCCCTTTTTTCCGGAACGGACCGCCGTCAGAAGGGAATGCATGGTAATCTCTGCCCCTTGCTGAAGCAGCGAACCGATTACCGCGCCGTCGGTCTTTTCCACCTGAGCGATCAAACGATAGATGCCAATATAAGAGTTTCTTTCTTTTTCAGAAATTTCCTGATTTTGTTCCAGCTTCCAAAGAAATTTTTGAAACCGCTCCTCCTCTTTTCCGCCGATTTCTTTTTTGATCTCTTCCGCCGCCTGATTCAGTTTTTCAATTTCCATATCCAGCGGATTCAGATTCCGCCGGATCATTTCCAGCGTAACCTTCGGCGTCATGTTGGAAAACGCACGCTGCACCTCCTCGTCCACCGCTTTTACCCGCGCGATCGACTCCGGCGTGATTTCCGTCTGATTGTATGCCAAAATCCGTATGGCCCTCCGGTTCCCCTCATTGACCGCAAGTCCCAGATCGTTTAAAATATCGTCTACATTTCGAAACGCTTTCCGGAGCGAGTCGCCTAAATCGGCGCGCGGAGCTGTCATCAATGTTTCATAGCTCTGACC
>CANQCX010000203.1 GCA_947591115.1 uncultured Lachnospiraceae bacterium
TTGACCTCTGTTCGTGAGACATACGGAAAAGATACCTGCGTATTGGAAACCTCTTACGCATATACGCTGGAGGACGGCGATGTAAACGGCAACAGCTTTGGAGAAGGGGAAGTTCTGGACGAATATCCGGCAACCCCTCAGGGACAGGCAAACTGCATCCGCGACGTAATGGCAGCGGCCTCCGATGCCGGCGCGCTTGGCATTTTCTACTGGGAGGGCGCATGGATTCCGGTTGGAAACGAGCGTGAGAGCAATGAAAAATTATGGGAAAAATACGGCTCCGGATGGGCAAGCAGCTATGCGGCGGAGTACGATCCGAACGATGCAGGCGTTTATTATGGCGGAAGCTCATGGGATAATCAGGCGTTCTTTGATTTTGAAGGACATCCGCTTCCGTCGCTGGATGTATGGAAATATGTCAATTACGGTGCCATCGGAAAAGAAGTAGAGGTTATCAAGCTGAAGGATATTGACTATGAAGTAATGGTTGGCGAAGAATTTTCCCTTCCGGAAGCGGTAGAAGCGGTCTATAACGATACCTCCTGTACCGACCCGATTGCTGTCGTATGGGATGAAGCTCAGGTGGCAGCGGTAGATACCTCAACGACCGGAACATATACGGTAAAAGGCACCGACGCGGACGGTACGCATGAGGTAACGGCGACGATTAAGGTTGCAAATGTCAATTATGTAAAGAACCCGAGCTTTGAAGATGCGGATGTATCTATGTGGAATGTGACCTATGAAGGATCGAATCCGACCGATATCCAGAATAAGTCGGAGGATGCGATGAGCGGCGTCAATGCGTTTCATTTCTTCAGTGATTCGCAGGATGTAGTTTTTCAGGTAGAGCAGACACTTACCGGAATTCCTGCCGGAACCTATGCCGCAACGACCAATATTCAGGGCGGCGACGTAGGCGACAATGCGGAAGTCAAGTTTTATGTCATTGTAGGCGATCAGACATATGAATCCAAACCGCTTGCCCTTGACGGCTGGGTAAATTGGAAAAGTCCGACGCTTACGGATATTGAGGTAGACGGTTCGACGGATGTGGTCATCGGCGTATCGGTTTCCTGTGCGAAAAACGGCTGGGGAACCATAGATGATTTTAATTTCTACAGTATGCATTAAAAGTGTATAATCCGGAGGTTTTTTCCTCATAATACCAATGTGAAATCTTATAGAAAAGAGGTAATGCACATGGTATTAACGGAAAAAGAGACTACAACCATCAAAGACTTACAGACGCAGGAGCAGTCCTGCATCCAGAAGTACACGCGTTATGGCAGGGAGGCAAAGGATCCGGTGCTGCGGGAGCTGTTTGGCCGTCTGCAGAACGAAGAACAGAAGCATTATGATTCGCTGGGACAGGTGCTGACCGGAAAGGTTCCGTCCTGTGACTGCAACGACTGCGACGGGAAGAACTACAATCCAAAAGCAACCTACGATTCCATGACTAATTCTGAGGACAAGAAAGCGGACTGTTTTCTTGCCACCGACTGTATCGGTACGGAAAAGATGGTGTCCGGCGAGTATAATTCCAATGTGTTCGTTTTCGGCGATTCGGACGTCAGAAAGCTTTTGGCGGATATTCAGATCGAGGAACAGAACCATGCGGAAATGCTTTGGAAGTATAAGACGGTAAACGGAATGCAATAAGAGAAAAAGAAAGAATAGAAGGAGTGCGCAAGGCAGGAACGTTTTGCGCACTCCTTTGGTGCTTGATTTACATGGGAGGAAAAGGATGACATTAAAGGAACTGCCAATCGGAAAACAGGCGACGATCACAACGGTAGGGGGCGAGGGCGCGCTCCGGCAGCATTTTCTGGATATGGGAGTGATTCCGAATACGGACATTGTACTGGTTAAATATGCGCCTCTGGGCGATCCGATGGAATTTATGATCCATGGCTATGAGCTGACGCTTCGGATAACCGACGCCGAGAAAATAGAAATCAAAGACGTGCGGGATCCGCAGGATGCGCAAGAAGGGAAAAAAGACCGGAAAACGGGCCAAAAAAATATTGTGCATCCCGGATTGGGAGAAGGCGGAAAATACCATGTGAAAGCAACGGAGCATCCGCTTCCGGAAGGAGAGCTGCTGACGTTTGCGCTGGCGGGCAACCAAAACTGCGGGAAAACGACGCTGTTTAACCAACTGACCGGCTCGAACCAGCACGTTGGGAATTTTCCGGGCGTAACCGTAGACCGCAAGGACGGACGGATCAAAGGCCACAATGATACGCTGATTACCGATCTGCCGGGAATTTACTCCATGTCGCCGTATTCCAGTGAGGAGATCGTAACAAGAAGCTTTCTTTTGGGCGAACATCCCCGAGGGATCATCAATATTGTAGACGCTTCCAATATGGAGCGGAATCTTTATCTGACCATGCAGCTTATGGAGCTGGATATTCCGATGGTGCTGGCGCTCAACATGATGGACGAGGTACGGGGAAACGGCGGCTATATACATATCAATGAAATGGAAGAAATGTTGGGGATTCCGGTAGTGCCGATTTCGGCGGCAAAAAACGAGGGAATCCACGAGCTGGTCAGCCACGCGCTGCATGTGGCGAAATATCAGGAGCGGCCGGGCAGGATTGATTTTTGCGGAGCGGATAAAAACGGCGGCGCGGTACACCGCTGTCTGCATGCCATTATGCACCTGATCGAAGATCATGCGGTGCGTGCAAAAATTCCGGTTCGTTTTGCGGCAAGCAAGCTGGCGGAAGGCGATGAGGACATTTTAAACAGTCTGGATCTGGATCAGAACGAAAAAGAAATGTTAGAGCATATCATCTGCCAGATGGAAAAGGAGAGCGGGATGGACCGCGCGGCGGCCATTGCCGATATGCGGTTTTCGTTTATACGGGATATCTGCAGCGAGGCGGTCGTCCGTCCGAAGGAAAGCAAAGAACATGCAAGAAGCGCAAAGATTGACCGCATCCTGACCGGAAAATATACGGCGATTCCCGCGTTTATCGGAATTATGGGACTGGTCTTCTTTCTGACCTTTCATGTAATCGGCGCATGGCTGCAGGGATTGCTGGAAATGGGGGTCGAATGGCTTTCGGCGAGAACCGATGAGCTGCTTACGGCGGCTCATGTCAATTCGGTACTGCATTCTTTGGTCAT
>CANQCX010000204.1 GCA_947591115.1 uncultured Lachnospiraceae bacterium
TCAGTATAAATATAAAAATGGTACTGATATAGTTTACAAATCTCGGCGCCCATTTACCCATCGTACTTTCCACCATGTCATCGAGCTTTTCCACGATCAGCTCAATAACATTCTGGAAGCCGGTCGGCGTATCTGACGCATGTTTTAATCTGCGGTTTGCTGCGATCGCAAAAACCAGCATCAATCCCATAACAATCAGAATACAAGCATGGGAAGTCGTTATCCAGACCTTCTGCCCGAAAAAATTCACAGAAATAATACCATGGATCATAAAATCGATATCCGCTTCACCTGACAGTAAAATCGCCTGACTCACATTTTCACCTCCTTATCTGATTTTCACTATTTTCATCCTCGGAAGGCACCTCGGTACTCCCCTTCTTTTTGTTGACCGCTCTTTCCAAAAACGGCTGCATATATGCAGATATTTTTAATCCGAGCACCCCCAGAAATGCCATAAACAAATTTCCGAATTTAAAATAGCCCAATATAAAAAACAGGATTACCACTACAACGTAACGCAGAATGGATTTTATGATAATCCTGCGATTGGCATGCTCCGTCTGCCCCAGTTCTACCGAGTCGTACAGTACAACGGCCAGATTGACCGCCATTCCTACTGCAATTGCGATCCCGTACCAGAGTCCGATGGAATATCCCGCTTTATCTTCTACAAACCACACGCCTGTAATCTGCAGCAGGACGCCGTAGATCAAAATCCCCGCCACCAGTCCCGGCAATGCGTCGTTAATTCTTCTTAACATCTTTCTTCCTTTTGACGTTGTCCTTTTCCATGAACTTCCTTGCCATCTTATAGATGCCGGTAAAACCGGCGCAGGCTCCGATGAAAAAAAACGGGATCACAATCCATGTTATTTCATAACGGCGGCCAAGCCAAATTCCAAGAAACGTACACAAAAAAATGGGAACCAGCATATAAATCCCAAACTGAAATACCAGCGCCAGCGCTTCAAACACCTGTCGATTTTCTTTCTTCATACTGCCCTCTGCTATAGCTGCACTTCCACCCTCCGTCCGGTATGCTCATATCTGCGGACGAGGATCCCCGCTGCCTTTAACATCCGTTTGGAAGCCACGACAGACGGCGTGGTTTCGTATTTATCACTGTCATAAACCAACTCGCGTATGCCGGACTGGATAATGGCTTTCGCACATTCATTGCATGGAAAAAGCGTTACATAAATGACTGCGCCCTCCAGACTTCCGCCGCGATAGTTGAGAATTGCATTCAGCTCGCTGTGCGTTGTATAGAAGTATTTGTTATCTTCGCCTTCGCGCGTCCAGGGGAATTCGTCATCCGAACATCCTGTGGGAAATCCATTATAACCCATAGATAAAATTTTATGCTCCGGACTTACGATACATGCCCCCACCTGCGTATTCGGATCCTTCGAACGCATACCGGAAAGCATGGCAACTCCCATAAAATATTCATCCCAGCTAATGTAATCCTTCCGCTTTGTTCCTTCCATAATCAACCCTCTTATATTGTGCCGAAAATCCGGTCGCCCGCGTCTCCGAGTCCCGGTACGATGTATTTCTTTTCATTCAGGCGCTCATCCAAAGCTCCGATATACAAATCCACGTCCGGATGCTCCTCCGTCAGCCGTTTCACGCCCTCCGGAGCGGCGATCATGCAGATAAAACGAATCCTCTCCGCGCCCTTTTCCTTCAGCATCTGCAGCGCTGCGGATGCCGAGCCTCCGGTCGCAAGCATGGGATCCACAACGAATACTTCGCGGTTTCCCATATCCGCCGGCAGCTTACAGAGGTACTCAATCGGTTCCGCCGTAACCGGATCCCGATATACGCCGATATGTCCTACCTTCGCCGTCGGAAGCAATTCCAGCATTCCTTCCGCCATTCCGATGCCCGCGCGCAGAATCGGAACGATGACGGGTTTTTTGCCTTTTAACTGTTTTACGGTGGTTTGGCAGATCGGCGTCTGTATTTCTATTTCTGTCATTTCCAGACCGCGCGCCGCTTCATAGCCTTCCATAATTGCAATTTCACGAACCAGCATCCGAAAATCCCTTGTGCCTGTCTCCGTTTTCCGAAGCAGTCCTAACTTATGCAAAATCAACGGATGATCCATTACCATTACTTTTGCCATTTTTATTCTCCTTCGTTTAACATGGCAACCAATTTGCCGATCGTTTTGCGCAACGCTTCATAACAAAGTCCGTAGGCGGGAAGATCTCCTCCGTACGGATTGACCGCTTCTACCTCGTCCCCTACAAACTCCGTTAAAATATGAATGTTTTCCGGATCTGCATTTTCAAAGGTTTCCAATATCCGGTCTCGGTGGATTCCCTCCATCGTCAGTACCAGCGTATCTTCTGTCAGATCTTCCTCCTCCAGTTGTACGGAAGTATACCCCTCCATGCTGATTCCGTTACTGATCAAAACGGCTTCCGCTTTCGGGTTCATCGGTTCCGGAAATAAAACGACAAGTCCCCTTGCCAAAATCTCTATCGGCCTGTCCAAAACGAAATCTTTTAAGATTCCTGCTGCCATCGGTTCACGTGTGCTGCCGGTCTGGGCAACAAAAATAATCCGATTATAAGCCTTCATATTTTCTCCGTCTCTTTCTGTCCTTATACATGAATTACCTGATGACCTGCGGCTTTGAGCAGACGGTTCATGACCGCGCATCCAATCCCCTGCGACGAAAAGCCTTCGGAATAAATGATTCCCGCCGACAGCCGGTCGCATTCCCTTAAAATCCGGTATAGCTGCCGCGCAACGGTTTCTTCGTTTTCCCTGCTTCCGATGCTTAAAACCGCATCCGCCAGATATTGCGCCTTTGTTTCCTCCGACGCCAGAACCGCCGTCCGAATTCCTTTGGCGCGCTGCTCCTTTACCAGTTCATTGATCCGTCTGACCACAGCCTCCGCTTCTCCTTCTACCAAAATCAGCGGCGCTTTCGGTGCATAATGCCGGTATTTCATGCCGGGCGCTTTGGGTTTGACGTCGCCGCCCGCCGAAAGAAGACCGGGATCCATCTGCACTTCCTCCCCCAATACTGCGGAGAGCATTTCCGTTGTAATATAACCCGGCCGGAGTACCGCCGGCTTTTCTTCCGTCAGGTCAACAATGGTGGATTCTATTCCAA
>CANQCX010000205.1 GCA_947591115.1 uncultured Lachnospiraceae bacterium
TCCTTTGCCTTTTCGCAAAAGGCATCCGCATCCTCCTCCAACGCTTTTACAAACAGATAAAACGCGCCCTGCGGCAAAAAGCATTCATAGCCGATCTTGCTTAAACCTTCGTACAGCAGATCCCGATTCTTTTTGTACAGACCGACATCGCCCGTCTGCCCCATGCAGGAAACCAGCACCTTCTGGAACAGGCTCGGCGCGCACACATACCCCAGCGCCCGTCCGGCTCCGGCAATGGCGGCATAGACTTTTTTGCTCTCATACGCTTCCTTCGGAACCAGTACATAGCCGATTCGTTCGCCCGGAAGGGAAAGCGATTTGCTATAAGAATAACAAACCAACGTATCATTGTAATATTTGGTCACATACGGAACCGAAACGCCGTCATATACGATTTCGCGATACGGTTCATCCGCAATGATAAAAATATGCGTTTGAAATTCTTTGGATTTTTTCTCCAATAGCTGCGCCAGTTTTTGAATCGTTTCCTCGGAATAAACCGCTCCTGACGGATTATTCGGCGAATTGATAATGACGCCCTTCGTATGCTTTGTGAGCATCTGCTCTAACGCGGTAAAATCGATCTGAAATTCCTTCGTCTCCGGAGGAACCATCTGAAACCGCGCTCCCGCCGCTTCTACAAAAACGCGGTATTCCGGAAAAAACGGGGCAATCGCAATAAAGGTATCTTCGGCTGCCGTAGTCAGCGCGCGAAAGCACAACGACAGCGAGGCCGCCGCCCCCATCGTGATATAAAAATCGTCCGGTTCAAAAGAAGTCTGAAACGTCCGGTTTAAATATTCCGCAATCGCCGCCCGCGTCTCAAGATCGCCCTGCGCGGAGGTATATCCATGCAGCGTAATGGAGTCCAGCGTCTGCGTCAGCTTCCGGATCTCTTCATTTACGCAGTCCGGAGCCGGAACGGTCGGATTTCCCAGAGAAAAATCATACACATTTTCTGCGCCGACGACTGCCGCTCTCTGCTTTCCGTATTCAAACAGTTCGCGAATGGCGGAGCGTCTGCTTCCCAAATCATACATACTTTCTGATACTATCATTTCCTGTCCCTCTTTTCTTTCTTTCTGTTTTCTATGGTAACACTTTTGTCTGTGGAATGCATCTTTTTTTGCAGATATTCCTCATACCCCTCATGCGCCGTCCGTTCGATCTCCTCCCGCAATTCCCGCGCGGAAATCCGCAGCGCGCCCATACTAAGCACCGTAAGCTGCTCCAGACCGTCGGAGGTTGCAACGGTAACCCGATAACGCTTCCCGAGCTCATGAACCGTTTTTTCGATATACATATCCGCCGTTTCATCCTGACGGGTGTAAACGATCTGAATATTGTGGTACGTTTCGGATTTTCCAAGATTTCCCTTTGTTTTATACGCATCAAACACCACCAGCAGACGGCAGCCCCGATACCCCTGATAATTGCTCAAAATATCCTTCAGTCTGTCCCGCGCAGAATCCATATTGACCTTTGCCAGCTCGTTTAATTCCTCCCACGCAAAAATGATATTATAACCGTCTACGATGATAAATTCTTCCTGTACTTCTTTTTTCGGATAGATCGGCTCGCCTTTTTTGTCGTAGCGGACCTTTCTTGGAGCCGCCTCCGAAACGCGCTTCTTCGCCCATCTTCGCCTCTCCTGCTCCTCTGCGGCTTCTTTGTTCATCCCAAACTCCCGCGCATAGATTTCCTGAAGCTCTTTATCCAGCTCGTAGTCGCTTAACGTTTCCTTTTCTTTTTTCCTCTCCCTGCTTACCAGAGCGGTCTTCGGCGGCTGCGGCTTCTTTTTCCAGACATACTCCAAATGCATATGCTGCGCAACCTCGTCCCACGCGACATACAAACCCGCCCCATGCGAGCAGAATACGGAGCCGGTCGGATTTTCGGCATCGGCCTCGCTGTCATAGCCGCACGTCTGCACAACCTCCTCCGTATTATGGCAGACGTCATAACCTGCCAGCTCCAGCACCACCGTTTCCTGCCCTTTGGCATACGCATGGATTTCGCCCATATATTCCTGAAAAACCGCAACCGGAGCTTTTCCGCGCAGCACAGCGTATTCCCTGTCCTGCTCCGAAACAAATTCCGGCTCCTGCAATACAGCGAAACGCTGCCGCAGATCGCCCATCGCCCTTCCTAAGACCTCCGCCGGAAGCCGGAGGAAAAAAGAATAATACGGCTCCAGCAGAATGCATTCGGTCGATTTTAGTCCCTGACGGATGGCGCGGTAGGTCGCCTGACGGAAATCTCCGCCCTCCGTATGCTTCAAATGCGCCCTTCCAGCCACAATGGTGCATTTCATATCCGTAACCGCCGCTCCCGTCAGCACTCCGGGATGCTCCCGCTCCTGTATATGCGCGGCGATCAAACGCTGCCAGTTTAAATCCAGCATATCTTCGCTGCAATCGGAAAACACTTGTATTCCGCTCCCCCGATCGGCCGGCTCCAACAGCAAATGCACCTCCGCATAATGGCGCAGCGGTTCAAAATGGCCGACGCCCTCCACCGGCTTTGCAATGGTTTCTTTATATACGATGCTGCCCTGTCCGAATTCCGCTTTTACCTGAAAACGGTCTTCGATCAGCCGCGTCAGCACCTCGAGCTGCACCGGCCCCATGATCTGCACATGAATCTCCTGCAGCTTCTCATTCCAGATCGGATGCATCTGCGGCTCTTCCTCCTCCAACTGCTTTAATTTTCCATAAAAAGCAGCGGGATTGACGCCCTGCGGCAGCAAAACACGATAGCTCAGTACCGGCTCAAGCACCGGAACCGTCGTGTCGCGGCAAGCGCCCAAACCCTGCCCCGGCATCGTCTCTGTCAATCCGGTTACCGCGCATACCTCTCCTGCCTGTACGCAATCCGCCAAACGGTATTTCTCTCCGGAATATTTACGGAGCTGATCCGCCTTCTCCTCCGTTTGACCATAGGAAACCGCATCCTTTACGCCAAGCTTCCCTCCGGTAACTTTTAAATATGTCAACCTTGCGCCCTTCGGATCCCGCGCAATCTTATACACGCGCGCGGAAAACTCCTTTGGATATTCCGGCGCTTTCGCATAGGCTTTTAAACCCTCCAAAAATTCCCCGATGCCCTCCAGTT
>CANQCX010000206.1 GCA_947591115.1 uncultured Lachnospiraceae bacterium
TTTGAGCCTCCTCATCATCCTTTTCCATCTGCAGTCCCAAAACGGTAAATGCATAAAAGGCTCCGCGGCACTGATTTACAAACGGCTGGTCAATATTTTGGATCAGCTCCAGCGCCTCCTCTCCTGTGCGGCGAATCGCCTCGCCGTCCTTCATCATGTGGTATTCCAGAAGGATCTGAAGACGCCACCGCATATTGTTCGGCTCTTCTTTGATCAACTGCAGCAAGATATCCGTATTCCGTTTATAATGCGCTTCTTTTTCTTCCTCCGTCGCAAACACATATCCGTAATGATGAACAAACGCATTCAGCTTTTTGCAGCGCCCTCTCGCCGGAACCAGCGATTCATGCACCCGTCCTTCAAATCGGGTGTCTTCTTCCAGATGAATCATGCGGGAAACCCATTCCTCCGTATAATTTTTTCCGGAAAAATCCGAATAATTTCTTGCCTTATAAACCGCCTGCTCATAGTCCTTGTACTCTCCCGAAAGGAAAAAATCCACGATCGGCGTCACATCGTCAAACCACTCGTCATCATCCAAAAATAAAAACCATTCGCCCTTTGCCAGCTCTCGCCCCGCATTTCTGGCTTTTGCAAAATCATTGCACCATGAGAAGGAAATGATGTTTTCCGTATAGGCATACAGCTCCTTTCGGAATGATTCGCTGCATCCGGTATCAACCAGAATCAATTCGCTGTCTATCCGCTCTAAAATTCCTTTTAAAGAATCCAAGCATTTTTTTGTTGTTTTTTCCCGTCCGGACACCAGCAGGGAAATCGTAAGCATTTTTTCAGCCATAATTCTCCTCTTTTCGCTTTCTTCTACAACATCGCCAGACGCGCCCGAAGCGATAATTCCACAATTTCCAGATCATTCGGTTTGATCTGTTTTAATTGAGTTAAAATCTGCAAGGCTTCCTCATACTGTCCGCTTTCCATGCATTTTACCGCCTCCGCCTTAATCTGCCGCTCCAGCTTCCGCAGTTCTTCTTTCCGCGTACGCTCCCTGCGCTCCTGTTCTTCTCCGTACGCATTCAGATAGGTTTTTATGGCATCCGCAAACGGCTTGTACACCTCAACCGCCTGTTTCAGATATTCCAACGCCGTTTTTACATCCTCCTGCTCCGCTGCAAACGCTTTTTCGATCAGAAGTCCCGCCTGTGCATACCTCGGCAGAAGCTCCGGATATTTCTCTAAAATTTCTCCCTGATAATACGTCCGGTAAAGCGTTCCGGTACGTTCCCCGAATTCCACCAGCACCTTTCTCTTGTTTTCGTAATCCGCATCCTGCGCGCTGAAAAGAACCCGCGTCTCTGCAATCCGCATCATCGTATAGTCGTACCGGATATCCTCCCGCGTTTTCTGTCCGCACAGTGTTTGTTCCAGATTCGAAATCCCGCTCAAACCCGCATCATACAGATAGGAGCGAAGCTGCTGAGTCCACTCCGCAAACGGAATCTCCAAAAAAATCTCTTCCAGATCTACTTCATACTTTTTCGCGATCCGGATAACTTCCTGCGGCATCCGGAAAATGTTTTCCACCTTATGCGCCAATTCCCGAATATCCTCTTTCAGATGACTGGTATCGCCCTCATGCGCCGCCGTCTGGATTTTCGCATACCACAGATACCAGTGCTCTCCTTTGATTTTCGAAAGGATCTTCAGCAGTTTTAAAAACCGTTCTTCATCCTGCGTAACCGCATCCGTAAGCCTGTGCAAAATCTTTTTTCGAAGATCGCTGTTATTCCATGCCAGCTGCATGGCCTCGATCAAGATATCCTCCTCCGGAAGCTGCTCCGCCGCGTCAAGCAAAGCGGCTGCCATATCGTCAAACGCATAGATAACCGGCTGATCCCATTCCAGTTTTTTTAGGTACTTTCGCAGATTCGTCGTATTGCCCCGCTTTAAGCCGCAGCAAATGCAGACGGAATACGCCCGTTTCGTCGGAATCTGATCCACCGCTTCCCCAACTAGGATTGCTGTTCTCTGCTCCGTCATTTTCTCCGGATCTTTTTGGAATTTTTTCGCCATCCGCAGATAACGCTGCGCGCTTTCCTCCGCCAGCGTCCAGTTTCCCTGCCAATAATAATTTGTACTGCGGCATATTTCCATGTATATATGGCACAATTCGCTGCTTCGCTTATCCGAAATCGCTTTTTGGCACATGGCAAGGCTCTCGTCATAGCGCTTTAAAAACAGCAGCGACTCCGCCGCTCCCGCGTAAAACGTTCCGATATCATAATTTCTCCATTTGTTGTCAATATCAGCGGCCTGCTCCAGACATTCGCAGCAATAGCTGTACATATCTTCCCATTTCTTAACCGAACGGTATTCCTGAACGATCTGTACTTTCCATCGAAACTCGTCCGGCTCTTCTTTTGCCATTTCCTGAAGCAGCGTATAATTCCGCTCAAAATGCCGCATTTTATCTTCTTTTGTTACAAAGATATAGCCGGAATGATTGACGACAGCATGAAGATATTTGCACTTGCCCCTCAACGGCTCGAGATATTCATGGATCTTACTCTTAAAATGCGTGTCTTCGTCACGCCGTATCATCCGCGACGCCCACGAATCACTGTAATTGATATAGCTCTGATCATAAAAATTGCGCTGGATATAATCGGCGCCTCCATACTCCCGATACTCGCCGCTCTGAAAAAAAGAAATCAGCTCATCAATCTCTACAAACCACTCGTCGTCGTCGAGATATAAAAACCACTCTCCCTTTGCCAGCTTCAATCCCGCATTCCGCGCCTTTGCAAAATCCTTGCACCATTCAAATTCAATGACCTGATCGGTATATTCCAGCAAAATTTTATGAATCTCCGGATCTTTGCTGGTATCTACCAAAATCAATTCGCTTGGAATCTGCTCCATAATCGGCTTTAAAGAATCCAGACACCTGCGTATGGTATCTTTGCGGTCGGAAGCCAATAATGATATTGATAAAACAATTCCCTGCTCTGCTGCCATGTTCTTTTCCTTTCCAAACTGTTTTGTTTCTTGTGCAGAATAGACAAAACGCAAGTGATGAAGCGGCGCAAATGCCTACTGTCGCAACTATTATACCTTAATTTCTCATACAATACAATAATTCGTAATCAGA
>CANQCX010000207.1 GCA_947591115.1 uncultured Lachnospiraceae bacterium
AAGAGCGCGAGCATTATAAACAGAGCTTTGAAGCGCCGATGGCAAAAATTCTGGTGGTGGATGATAACGAAACAAATTTGCTGGTAATCGGAAAATTGCTGCGCGCTACCAAAGTGCAGATCGATACGGCAAAGAGCGGCGAAGAGTGTCTGGAATGCATTCAGAAAAAGGTGTACCATGTAATCCTTATGGACAGCATGATGTCCGGAATGGACGGCATTGCGACGTTAAAAGCCATTCGGAGACAAGAAGGAATCGGACGGCAGACGCCGGTCATTGTGGTAACGGCAAATGCGCTTGCCGCCGATAAGCAGCGTTATCTGGAAAACGGCTTTGACGGCTATCTGGCCAAACCGGTGGATGGCGCTTTGATGGAGGCGGAGATTTTAAAATTCCTGCCGGAGGGACTGATCGAATATCGTCTGGAAGCGCAGGATTATGGAAGTCTGGCGGAAAAAAGCGCGCTGCTGCGGCGCAAGAAGAAAAAAATACAGATTTCTACGGACTGTATCAGCGATCTGTCCAAAGAATACATTTTGCGCAATGATATCAAAATGATCTATTCCTATGTGGAAACGGAGCGCGGGATGTTCCGCGATACGCTGGAAATCGATTCGGACAATCTTGCCCGCCATCTTTCACGACCGGAGAGCAAAGCGGTTGCAGTCAGCGCATCCGTAGAAGAATATGAGGATTTTTATGCGGAGGCGTTGACGGAAGCGGAAGATGTGATCCATATTTCTATGGCGTCAGGCGTTGGAAAAAGCTACCATATGGCGGCGCAGGCGGCGGTCGGCTTCGACCATGTGCATGTGATCGACGCCGGACATATTTCTTGCGGAGAAGGACTTCTGGTACTGACGGCGACGCGTTTGCTGCAGAACGGATGCAATCAGGTAGAGGAGCTTTGCAGCGAATTGGAGACGTTGAAAAAACAGATCAAAACGGTGTTTTTCCTGCCGTCCATCAAGCGTTATTATAACAGCGGATATGCGGACGGAGTGCCGAAGATTTTAACGAAGAATATCGGTCTGCATCCCTGGGTGCGCATTCGGCAGAGCGAAGTAAAAATCTGCGGATTTTATTTTGGAAATCTGGAAAAAGCCAAAAAGCGGTTTCTCCGGAAGCTGCTCAGTAAGAAAGATAAAATCGATCCAAGAGTAGTGTTTATCACACATGCGAGCTGCAGCGTAAAGCAGCAGCAGGAATTTGTAGATGAAATTTTAAAATATATTCCGTTTGAAACTGTCATATTGGAACGCGCTTCCGTATCCTGCTCCGGAAACGGAGGTCTTGGAGCTATGGGTGTGGCGTTTCTTACAAAGGTAAAAGGAAAAGTATACGATAAGTTTTAAAGAATGCATGGTATCATAAAGGCATCCCTTTCGGTCATTTTCAATGATTTTGGGATGCCCTTATTTTTGACTCTTTTTATCTGATTTTTATTTTTTCCTGAAATGGCGGATTGGCGCCGTAATGATGAAAATTCCCATAAGAAGCAGGAACAGCCAGATGAAAATGTGGTTGTTATCGCCGGTAATCGGGGTTTCGCCCACGATTGCCGGATCCTCTCCTAATTGAATATGTTCGTATCCGGATGCATTGCTGCTTCCGCCGCTGCCGCCACTGCCGCCGCTTGGCTGGGTGCCGCCACTGCCACCGCTTGGCTGAATGCCGCCCGATGTTCCGTTTGCCGCTTTTACGGTTATCCGATAAAGCGGTCCCTCGCTTGACGCTGTGGTTGCGCCCGCGAAGGAAGTAACGATAAGCTGATAGGAACCGCTGTCGCCCGAAGTAACATTTGGGATTGTTAGGGTCGGGTTCGTCTGGCTGATCAGCGCAACTCCGTCTTTATACCACTGATACGTATACTGTCCTTTCGACTGCAGGTTTGCATTCAGAGAAAGGGTTTCTCCTTCGGTCAGTGTTTTCTCGATGCCCTGTGCCGGAGCGCTCTGGAAGGTGGCTTTGGCGGCGATCGGAACTGAGATTTTTTGCCCCAAGCTGATTTCCCGCTTCTGCAAGCCTTCCGGTACAAAAGAAACATCTACAATGCAGGAGTTTTCTTCCAGCTTCTCATAAGAAATAGATAACTTCGTTTCCGTCAGTCCGGCTGAAATATCCAGCGGTTTGCCGTCCACCAATACCGAATCGATGACATATCCGTCGTCGGCTTTTATTTGAATCTCCCGGCTTTCGCCTTTCGAAAGCGTAAACAGATCGCGTGTATTGATTTTTTCCGGAGAAGCCGTTTCTTTGCTTACCGGATTGAAGGCGGTACCTCCCATCGTATGGGTAATGATGACGCTTTTATCGGTATTGGTATTGGAGCCATCGTCTTTTACTGCGGCGATTGCGTACGGACTGAAAGAATGACAGAGGATTACCAGTCCGTATCTGGTAACGGTGCATGGAATTTCTTCAATGCTGCAGATCTTACCTTCCTTATCGCGGGTAAAATGATAAGCCTTGAATGTAACGCCCTCGTCGTCCGGACCGTATCCCTCCGGAAAACCGATGGAGACCCGTACGCTTTGTCCGGTCTCGATTACCTGCATCTTACAGATGGTAAGATTGATATTGTAGGTTTCGCTTTTTAATATGCTTCCGGCGTTCGCATCGCCGCCCAGCTCCTGCTCAATCAGATCGTTCATGGTGTTGGTCTGTTCTTCGGTAGGAGAAGAAGCCACCAGAACCATACGGTGCTTTAACGCCTCCAAATCCTCGATCGGCGTGTTTTCATTGGTTTTCCATCCGTTCATGGACATGTCGCTGTTGTCCAAAAGGGTTGGCTTTCCGAATACGTTCCAGTCAATTCCCTGAGAACGGTAGCAGATCGAGCAGCATGGGATTCGGACGCCGTAAACGATCGGATTCGGTTCTTTTCGGGTTCCTTTTCCCACAAGTCCGGTCAGATGGAACGTATAGTAAACGTTATTATCCGCCCACATTTCACTCGGAGTAAAATCAAATTTTACGGTTGCTTCGCCGTCCCATTGGAAATTTTCCAGCTTGCTGTATATTTCGCCGGTAGTGGTTCCCAGATTTCCGGCGCTTTTGCAGGTCATTTGAATGCCCGGC
>CANQCX010000208.1 GCA_947591115.1 uncultured Lachnospiraceae bacterium
CGCTGGGAGGAGCCGAAGGTAACCCATCATCTGACGCCGGAGCAGAAGGCGGTATTTTCCTATTTTGTACCGGTTAAGGGGATGGAGGATCAGCTTGGCAGGACGCTGGAGCAGGTTTCCCAACATCTGGCGGACGATAAGACTGCCGGAACGGGCAATATCATCATTCAGGGCGGTCAGGGCTGCGGAAAAACCGTATTGGCAACCAGCGTGATCAAAGCGCTGCAGAAAGAGACCGGTTTCCCGAAAGGAAAAGTCGGAAAAATCGATGCCTCCGCACTGAATAAAAAAGATATTCAGACGCTGTTAAAGAAAGTTGCGGGAGGCTGCCTGATCATTGAACGCGCCGGTGAACTGTCACGTGAGACGGAGGTAACGCTTTCGCTGCTGCTTGAGCATGATGAGAGCGGAATTCTCATAATATTAGAAGACACGTCAAAAGGGATCAAAAAGGCGCTGTCGCTGAATGACAGCTTTGCGCGGATGTTTACCGAGAAAATCAGCGTGCCGATCTTTACCAATGACGATCTGGTTGCTTTTGCAAAATCATATTCCAATGAGCTTGGATATGAAATTGACGAAGTAGCGGTTCTTGCACTGTATAACCGCATCAGCAGCATCCAGAGGCTGGATCAGGCGACGACGCTTACGGAAGTCAAAGAAATTGTGGATGAAGCAATTGAACGGGAAGCGCGCGGCGGGATCAAAAAAGCGTTCAGTATTCTGACGGCGAAGCGTTATACGGAGGATGACCGAATCCTTTTAAGAGAAAAGGATTTTGAATAAAAAATATGGAGGGGGAACACACATGAATAATTTTACGGAAATGGATTGCTATCTTTTCGGACAAGGCACACATTATGACATCTATAAGAAGATGGGAGCCCATTTGATGACGCAGGACGGTGTGGAAGGAGTCTGTTTTGACGTTTGGGCGCCTCACGCAAGCAGAGTTTTTGTAGCCGGAGATTTCAATGGCTGGAATGAATGGGAGTATGAGATGCATCGGGTAGAGCCTCAGAGCATAGGAGTGTATGAGATCTTTGTACCGGGCGTGCAGAAATGGGCATTGTATAAATTTTTGATCCATACTCCGGACGGAAGACGGTTTTATAAAGCCGATCCGTTTGCCAATTTTGCGGAGCTGCGCTCCGGCACAGCGTCAAAGGTTGTGGATATTGCTCATTTTAAGTGGACGGACAATGCATGGATGAAAAAACGTGCGGAAATGAAAGAAGGGGATATTTATTCACAGCCGATGGCAATCTATGAAGTGCATCCGGGTTCGTGGATGCGTCATCCGTCCAGAGAAGACGAAGGATTTTATACGTATCGGGAGCTGGCGGATTCTTTGGTAAAATATGTAAATGAAATGGGTTATACCCATGTAGAGCTGATGGGAATCTCCGAGTACCCGTTTGACGGTTCGTGGGGGTATCAGGTAACCGGTTATTATGCGCCGACGTCGCGTTACGGTTCGCCGGAGGATTTTGCATATTTGGTCAATGAGTTCCATCGGCATAAAATCGGCGTAATCCTTGACTGGGTACCGGCGCATTTCCCAAGAGACGCGCATGGTCTGGCGGAGTTTGACGGAAGCTGTTTGTATGAATATGCAGATACGAGAAAGGGCGAGCATCCGGATTGGGGAACAAAGATCTTTGATTATAGCAAGACGGAAGTAAAGAATTTCTTAATCGGCAGCGCACTGATGTGGATTGAAAATTATCATATTGACGGTCTGCGTGTGGACGCGGTTGCTTCCATGCTGTATCTGGACTACGGCAAACAGGACGGTCAATGGGTTCCGAATATCTACGGCGGAAACAAAAATCTCGAGGCGATTGAGTTTTTCAAACATATCAATACGCTGATCCTCGGAAGAAATCCGGGAACGATGATGATCGCGGAGGAATCTACCGCGTGGCCGAAGGTAACCGGAAAAGTCGAGGAAGACGGATTGAATTTCAGCTATAAATGGAATATGGGATGGATGCATGATTTCCTTGATTATATGAAGCTGGATCCGTATTTCCGGAAATTCAACCATAATAAGATGACGTTTGCGATGAGCTACAACGAGAGCGAAAAATACATTCTGGTGCTTTCGCACGACGAGGTCGTTCATCTGAAATGCTCCATGCTGAATAAAATGCCGGGCTTGGAAGGCGATAAATTCCGCAATCTGATGGCGGGATATGCGTTTATGATGGGACATTCCGGAAAGAAGCTGCTGTTTATGGGACAGGATTTTGCACAGGCGCAGGAGTGGAGCGAAGAGCGTGAGCTGGATTGGTATCTGCTGCAGAACCCAAATCATAAAAAGGTTCATGACTGGGTAAAGGAGCTGCTTCATATATATACGGAGAACCGCTGCATGTATGAGCTTGACAGCAGCTGGGACGGCTTTGAATGGATCAATGCCGACGACGGAGACAGAAGCATTTTCAGTTTTGTCCGCAAGAGTAAAGACGGAAAGAACAATCTGCTGTTCGTGATCAACTTTACGCCGGTGGAGCGTTTGGAGTATCGTGTCGGCGTGCTGAAAAGAAAGGCTCATAAACTGATCTTAAACAGTGAGGATCCGAAATTTAACGGTTCCGATACCGAACGTCCGGTTTCCTATAAGCCGGAGAAGATAGAATGTGACAACCGGAAGTATTCATTTGCATATCCGCTTCCGGCATACGGAGTCGCAATATTTAAGTTTTAAACCCTATTGTATCAAAGACAGCCATACAATGCGCGGAGTTTCCCGCATTGTATGGCATATTTTATGCGCATGAGCGGGGTAGGGAAGCGGCTGCTTTTGCTTTGCGCCTTCTTTTTTATAGAAAAACCTCACAAGATAAAGAATTTGACCGATATATCAAATGAGGGATGCGCCAAGACCTGCAGGCAGGTCTTGCATACATCAATACAAGAAAGAACAGACGAGGTGCAGGATGCTTATCGATCAGTCGAATTATCTGGATAACCGGAAAAAAGATGCCGCGGATGCCGCAAAGGGAATCGCGAATTACATTCAAAAAACCCCTCCTTCGCAGGGAAAGGTGTCTGTGGCGGCGGCGT
>CANQCX010000209.1 GCA_947591115.1 uncultured Lachnospiraceae bacterium
CTCTCCAACGAGCAGGACGGGGTGGCTGCCGCTATCCGAAAATACTGCCGTTTATAAAATTTCTTCCGTCATTTTATCATGCGCTCCTTTTCCGGTCAATCGTTTTCCGGCGGATTTCCCCGAAGCAGGGCGACGTTTCGTTTCAGCGAACGGATGGTAACGTCGATCTGCTTTACGGTATTTTCCGCCCCCATCGTAAAACGTACGGTTCCCGCTTCATACGCTTTTGGTACGCCGATCGCTTCGATTACATGCGAAACGCGCGTTTCTCCGGTATTGCACGCCGAACCTGCGGAAGCGCGGATGTTGTCCTCCTCCAGCAGAACCAAAAGCGCCGTTGCATCGACTCCCGCAAAACTGAAATTGACATTTCCGGGCAGCCTCATATAGGGGTGGCCGTTATAGGTTACGTCTGCGATCTCCCGAAGCACCCTCTGTACAAAATAATTGCGCAGCCGCGTCAGATATTGATAATTTTTCTGCATTTTCCGGCAGGATAATTTTAACGCTTCCGCCATTCCCACAATGGAAGCGATATTTTCCGTTCCCGCCCGCTTTCCGGTTTCCTGTCCTCCTCCATGGATAAACGACGGAATCCCCACTTCTCCTCGGACATATAAAAAACCGACGCCTTTCGGACCATGAAATTTGTGACCGCTTGCGCTCATCAGATCGATCGGCAGGCGGCGGACGGAAACCGGAAGCTGTCCGACTGCCTGAACCGCATCGGTGTGGAACAAAATCCCTTTCTGCCTTGCCAGATTTCCGATGTCCGCGATCGGTTCTACGGTTCCGATCTCATTATTTCCGTACATAACGGTAATTAAGGTCGTATGGGGAGAAAGCTCCTCCCGAAGCTGTTCCATATCCACAACGCCGTATTCATCCACATCCAGATAACTGACCTCATATCCCAGCTCCTCCAGATACCTGCAGGAATTCAAGACGGCATGATGCTCCACTTTTGACGTGATGATGTGACGGCCGATGTGTTTCTTTTCTCCTGCAATGCTTTTGATCGCCCAGTTATCGGATTCGCTTCCTCCGGAAGTAAAAAAAATCTCCTCCGATTTTGCGTCCAGCAGTCCCGCGATCGTTCCCCTTGCTTCTTCCAGTGCTTTTTTTGCCTCTTTTCCCATGTCGTAAGCCGTAGATGCATTCCCAAACTTTTCCGTCAGATAAGGTTCCATAGCGGCCTTTACCTCCGGCCACATCTGCGTGGTCGCCGCATGGTCCAGATAGATTTCTTCGCTCATATACCGCGTCCTTTCTTCATAGAATGGTTACCAAGTACATTACAGGGGCGCCATCCTTGACATTCTCCAAATTGATAAAAAATCCTTTTATTACCGGTACGCTGCTTTTAACAGCCGCCGGAATCGCAAGCCGCATTATCGGATTCTTTTATAGAATATTCCTTTCCCGTACGATTGGTGCAGAGGGACTGGGACTTTATCAGCTTGTCTTCCCTTTGCTCGGAATCTGCTTTTCCCTGTCGTCAGCCGGAATTCAGACCGCCATCTCCCGTTTCACAGCGGAAGCCATCGGAAGCTGCGCCGATACACGAGAAGGCGAAAAAACAGCCCGACGCTATCTTGGCGCCGGACTGTTTCTCTCCTGTACGATCTCCGCATTCTGCGGCTTTGTTCTCTATCAAAATGCCGAATGGATCTCCTTTCGGCTGCTGGGAGACATCCGGTGCGCAAAACTGATTACGGTTATGACCTTTTCGCTGCTTCCGTCCTGCATCCATTCCTGCATCAACGGCTATTATTACGGGAAAAAAAAGGCGCTGGTTCCTTCCGTCAGCCAGCTTCTGGAGCAGACGGCGCGCGTTCTTGGCGTCTGGCTGCTCTACCGGATCGTTTCGGAGCAGGGACATTCCCTGACGCCGGTTCATGCCATCTGGGGAATGGTCATCGGGGAAATCTGCGGACTTTTGTTTTCCGCCACAGCGATGATCTTTTCCCCTCATGGCTCCTTTACTCCTCTCGGACGGCGCGCCGCGCTTCGAACGGTGTTTGGCATGGCGCTCCCGCTGACCGTAAACCATACTTTGGTACACCTTTGCTCCAGTCTGGAAAACCTGCTGATTCCCCGACAGCTCCAGCTATTTGGATATACTCCGGCGCAGGCTTTGGAAATTTTCGGCGTACTCTCCGGAATGGCAGTTTCCATTATTTTTTTCCCAAGCGTACTGACCAATTCCTTTTCCGTTCTCCTGCTGCCCGCAGTCTCCGAAGCAAACGCGCAAAAAAAGCAGGCGCTGATCGCGCGTACCATCCGGCGCGCCATTTTCTACGGCCTGCTGCTGGGTTTTGCGTTTACCGCGCTTTTTCTGCTGACCGGAGATTTTATCGGAAACAAAATCTTCCAAAACGCGCTGGCGGGGGATTTTATCCGGCGGCTGAGCTGGCTGTGCCCCCTCATGTATGTATACGGTCTTTTAAGCAGCATCCTGCATGGTCTGGGACAGCCGAAAAACGTCCTTTTGATCAACCTCTTATCCTCCCTGATCCGGATCGGAATGATCTGGCTTCTTACTCCGGTCTACGGAATCGGCGCCTGCCTCTGGGGGATGCTGCTCAGCCAGTTGTTTGCGGCGATCGCCGCAATCGTCCTATTGGTACGCTAGAGCGGCTTTATCCGCTATCAGATTTCCCGTTTCCGGTACAATACGACGGACAGATACCATGACAGCGCATACAGCACGATGCCGGTAAATACCAGAATTGCAGGAAAAACTGCAGCCGGAAACCGATTCTGCAAAATGGAGGACGGCAGCTTCCTGACACCATCACTGAAACCGTAAAGCAATCCGAAAAAAATACCGAGCGTTACTAAATAAATGATTCTTCCCTTGTCCGTCCCGAACCAAAACACAAACGGCAGACCGACGGAAATACAGGCAAACATAAAGCACGACAGCAGCAGCGGCATCAGGATATCGTCTTGAAACGCAACGGTTCCGTTTGCGCCCATGAGAAAAAAACGCACGACTCCTGCCGCTGCCAAAAGCGCCCCCAGCGCAAACAAACTGATCAGATACTTCGCGGACACAAACTGGGA
>CANQCX010000210.1 GCA_947591115.1 uncultured Lachnospiraceae bacterium
GCATACGGAAGCCAGAAGGATTATTTGGATGACAGCTCCGTTGTCGGCTTTACCAGAAGCGGGGACAAGGAGCATCCGGACTCCGGAATTGCGGTATTGATGTCGGATTCCGCGGGAGGACAAAAAACCATGCAGGTGCATCCGGATTTTGCGGGAGAAGCGTTTTACAATGTTCTCTGCCCGTATATGCAGCCGGTCGTGCTGGATCGCACAGGAAGCGGAAGGTTTGCGGTCGATGGCGGCTCGGTCGGCGTATGGGTCAGAAAAGCGGCGTATGAAAAGCTGATGACACAGGCGGAATAAAAGGGAAAACGGTCATTTTCCGGTTGTAACTTTCCTGTTTTTTTAATATAATGGTTATGCGCTTAGAGTGAAGGAGGACAAACAAATGGATTATAAAAATTCCGGTGTGGATATTGAAGCAGGCTACCGGTCAGTGGAGCTGATGAAGGAACATGTGCAGAAAACGATGCGTCCGGAGGTGCTGACGGGACTGGGCGGATTTTCCGGAGCTTTTTCCGCAGAAGCGTTTAAAAAGATGGAGAAGCCGACGCTCGTATCCGGAACGGATGGCGTAGGAACCAAGCTGAAGCTGGCTTTTTTACTGGACAAACACGATACGGTCGGGATCGACTGCGTTGCGATGTGCGTCAACGACATTGCATGTGCCGGAGGAGAACCGCTGTTTTTTCTGGACTATATTGCATGCGGCAGGAATTATCCGGAGAAGATCGCCGAGATCGTCAGCGGCGTTGCGGAAGGCTGCCGGCAGTCGAATGCGGCGCTGATCGGAGGGGAAACGGCGGAGATGCCGGGATTCTATCCGGAGGACGAGTACGATCTTGCGGGATTTGCGGTCGGCGTGGTAGATGAAAAGGATATTATAACCGGCGCGGAGGTCAAAGAAGGCGACGTTTTGATCGGAATGGCATCCTCCGGCGTTCATTCCAACGGCTTTTCGCTGGTGCGGAAGGTTTTTCGAATGAATATCGAGACGCTGAATACATATTTTGACGAACTGGGGACGACGCTCGGAGAAGCGCTGATCGTTCCGACAAAGATTTATGTGAAGGCGCTTGGCGCGGTCAAAGCAGCCGGCGTACGGATCAAAGCCTGCAGCCATATTACCGGCGGCGGTTTTTATGAGAACGTGCCGCGTATGCTTCCGGAGGGAAAACATGCGGTCATTGAAAAGAACAGCTATGAGGTTCCGGCGATTTTCAAAATGATAGCAAGAGAAGGCTGCGTGGACGAAAAAGTCATGTACAATACTTACAACATGGGAATCGGCATGGTGCTTGCCGTAGAGCCGTCCGATGCGGAACGGACGATGGAGGCGATCCGGACGGCGGGCGAAACGCCGTATGTGATCGGCAGGATTACCGACGGCGAAAAAGGAGTTACGATATGTTAAAACTTGCGGTCTGCGTTTCCGGAGGGGGAACCAATTTACAGGCGATCATCGATGCAATTGACAACGGCGCGGTTTCCAACGCCAAGATCGAGGTGGTCATCAGCAACAATCCGAATGCCTATGCGCTGGAACGCGCTGCAAAGCATGGAATTCCGGCGGTCTGCGTTTCCCCGAAGGAGTTTGAAAGCAGGGAGCGCTTTAATCAGGCTTTTATGGAAAAACTGGATGCTTATGGCGTGGATCTGGTCGTACTGGCCGGTTTTCTGGTAGTCGTTCCGGAGCAAATCATTGAAAAATACCGCAGCCGCATCATCAATATTCATCCGTCGCTGATTCCTTCGTTCTGCGGAAAAGGCTACTATGGCTTAAAAGTACACGAAGGCGTCCTTGCGCGCGGCGTGAAGGTAACGGGAGCTACCGTACATTTTGTAGACGAAGGAACGGATACAGGGCCGATCATTCTGCAGAAAGCGGTTGAGGTTTTGGAGGGCGACACTCCGGAGATCCTGCAGAAAAGAGTGATGGAACAGGCCGAATGGATCATTCTTCCGCAGGCGATCCATTTGATCGCAAATGGAAAGGTGTCTGTGGAGGACGGACAGGTGCGGATTCGGGCATGAGCAGGACGTCCGCAATACGCGCTTTTGCACAATCAGAAAACAGAAGAATGTCTGGAGGGAAAGATTGAAAATGAAAGTATTGGTCGTAGGAAGCGGCGGAAGAGAACATGCGATCGTAGAGAGCGTGGCGAAAAGTCCGCGCGTGGATAAGATTTACTGCGCGCCGGGAAATGCGGGAATCGCCGCCCTTGCCGAGTGCGTGTCCATTGGAGCGATGGAATTTCAAAAGCTGGCCGCCTTTGCAAAAGAAAAAGAAATTGATTTTACGATCATCGGAATGGATGATCCGCTGGTAGGCGGAGTGGTAGATGTTTTTGAAGCGGAGGGATTAAAGGTGTTCGGGCCAAGAAAGAACGCCGCAATTCTGGAAGGCTCCAAAGCGTTTTCCAAAGATCTGATGAAAAAATACGGCATCCCGACGGCGGCCTATGAGAATTTTACCGATCCTGCCGCAGCGCTGCAGTATCTGGAAACGGCAAAATTCCCGATCGTCTTAAAAGCGGACGGTCTGGCGCTGGGAAAGGGCGTTTTGATCTGCAATACAAAGGAAGAAGCCAAAGAAGGCGTAAAGACCATTATGGAGGACAAGAAATTCGGCGAAGCGGGAAATACGATGGTCATTGAGGAATTTATGACGGGACGCGAGGTTTCGGTGCTTTCGTTTGTCGATGGAAAAACGATCCAGATCATGTCCTCCGCGCAGGATCACAAACGTGCGAAGGATGGCGACAAGGGATTGAATACCGGAGGAATGGGTACGTTTTCGCCAAGTCCGTTTTATACAAAAGAAGTAGACGAATTCTGCAGACAGCACATTTATCAGGCAACGGTAGATGCGATGGCAAAAGAGGGACGGCCGTTTACCGGCGTGATCTTCTTTGGACTGATGCTGACTGAGGACGGACCGAAGGTATTGGAGTACAATGCACGTTTCGGGGATCCGGAGGCTCAGGTCGTGCTTCCGAGAATGAAAAACGACATCATTGACGTCATGGAAGCCTGTGTAGACGGACGGCTGGATGAGCTGGA
>CANQCX010000211.1 GCA_947591115.1 uncultured Lachnospiraceae bacterium
CGAAATGTCCGGATATCTGGACAGTACGGAGTTTGACGGCGAAGAATTCTACCGGATGGAAAAACGTCTGGATCTTTTGAATCATTTAAAATCGAAATACGGAGATTCCATCGAGGAAATCCTTGCGGACTGCGAAAAAAAGGAAGAACGGGTGCAGACGCTGAAGGATTATGACCGGTATCTGGAACGGCTGCAGGCTTCCCTGCGGCAGACAGAGGAAAAATTAAAACAATTGTGCGAGGAGGTTTCCCAAATCCGAAAAAAGAAAGCCGAGGAACTGACCAAAGCCATACGGGAGTCGCTTCAGGAACTCAATTTTTTGGATGTGCAGTTTACGATGGAATTTGACCGGACAGCCGACTATACGCCGGCAGGTTATGACGATCCGCAGTTTTTGATCTCCACCAATCCGGGGGAAGCGCTAAAGCCGCTGGGAAAGATCGCCTCCGGAGGCGAACTGTCCCGTATCATGCTTGCCATTAAGACGGTTATGGCGGACGCCGATGACATTGAAACCCTGATCTTCGACGAGATCGACAGCGGAATCAGCGGACGGACGGCGCAGATGGTTTCCGAAAAAATGAATATGCTTGCAAAGCACCGCCAGCTTATCTGCATCACGCATTTACCGCAGATCGCGGCGATGGCGGATACTCATTTTTTGATCGAAAAATCCGTTCAGGAGCAGATCACAAACTCACATATCCGCAGGCTTTCAGAAGAAGAAAGCGTCAACGAGCTGGCGCGTATGCTGGGCGGTGTCGAGATTACGGACACTGTTTATCAAAATGCAAGGGAAATGCGCGAAATGGCTTACATGAAAAAATGATTTTTCCGCATACTATTACAAAAAATGGTTAGGAGTAATGGTATGCGGAATTTTTCTATGCGTTTCTATAAAAATCTGATGTGGATCTATATTTGTATTCTGGTGTGTTTTTCGTATACCGTTTTCATGGGAGAAATCCCCAACCATATTTATCTGAGCGAGGGAGAAGAGGCGCAGTACCGCTTTTCGGTTCCGGTCAGCGTAACGGAGGAGATTACGCGGATGCCGGATGCATCGCAGACATCGGAGGTATCGGGAAGGGAAATGACGGCGTCAACGGACTATACGGTTACCTGTCGTCTGTTTGGAATCTTTCCGGTCAAAGAGATCGAGGTCAGCGTTGTTCCCAAAAGGCAGGTGTATGCGTCCGGCCGTATTATCGGCATCTATGGCGCGACCTCCGGCGTGCTGGTATTAGACACCAGTCCCATTGAAGCGGAGGACGGTTTAAATTACGAACCGGCGGAAAACAAGGTTTTTTCCGGCGACTACATTCTTGCCATCAACCATAAAGAAATTAAAACGAAGGAGGAGCTGGTCGAGCAGATTCGCAAAAACGGGAGCGAACCGGTCGTTTTGACGATGAACCGCAAGGGCGAGTATATCGATGTAGCAGTCACGCCGGTGCCGTCCGCCGATCATCAGTATATGCTGGGAATCTGGGTAAAGGACGATATGGCGGGCATCGGTACAATGACCTATTATCAAAGCGACCGCAGCTTCGGCGCGCTGGGACATGGAATCGGGGACGGCGAAACGGGCGAGCTGCTGTCGATGTCGGAGGGAAGCGTCTATCAGGCAAAACTGCTGGGAATTACCAAAGGAGAGCGTGGGACGCCCGGCGAGCTGGAGGGACTGATCTATTACGGAGGAAACAATTGCCTTGGCAGCATCCGCAAAAATGACAATCTGGGAATCTACGGAACGCTGGAGGAGGACGATTATATGGAATACTGCGCCGCAGATACTTCCTATGAAGTCGGGTACAAGCAGGAGATCCAAAAAGGAAAGGCGTACCTTCTTTCGGATATTAACGGAACCGTCGAGCCTTATGAGATCACGATCGAATCGGTAGACTATACGGCGGAAAACAGCAACAAAGGGATTCAGTTTCGCGTAACGGATAAAACGCTTTTGACGGAGACAGGAGGAATCGTGCAGGGAATGAGCGGAAGTCCGATCATACAGAATAACAAGCTGATCGGTGCGGTTACGCATGTGCTGGTCAACGATCCGACAAGAGGGTATGGGATCTTCGCGGAAACCATGCTTGGACGGATGTGACAAAACGTACGGAAAAACGGTTCTTATTGACAATATTTGACAAAAACCATATAAAAGAATTGGTTATATTTGTTGTTATATGAATGTTGTAATAATTAGGAGGAAGTATGGAAAAGGTAAAATGTGCGATTGCGGATGATAATGAAAAAATGGTCAGGCTTTTGGGAGAGATCATATCCAGCGAAGAAGAATTTGAAGTGGTAGGAACTGCAAAAGACGGGGTAGAAGCTTATCTGATGATCAAGGAAAAAGAACCGGACATCGTCCTTTTGGATGTGGTCATGCCCAAGCTGGATGGAATCGGAGTTATGGAAAAGGTAAACGCCGATGTGTCGATGAAGGAGCATCCGGATTTTTTAATGGTCAGTGCAATTGGACAGGAGCAGATCATGGAAACCGCTTTTGACAACGGCGCGGCATACTATATTATGAAGCCGTTTGACAGCGATATGGTCATCAATCGGATCAAAGAGGTACGAAACCGGAAGAACGGAAAGGAACACCGCAAAAACAGTGCATACGAAAGGGATAAGAAGCAGTATACCCAGCAGGAGCTGGAAAATACGGTTACTTCTATCATCCATGAGATTGGAGTGCCTGCCCATATCAAGGGGTATCAGTATTTGCGGGAAGCGATCATTATGTCTGTGAACGATATGGACATGCTGAATTCCATCACAAAAATTCTTTACCCGAGTATTGCAAAACGCTATGATACGACTCCGAGCCGCGTCGAGCGTGCCATCCGTCATGCCATCGAAGTGGCATGGAGCCGCGGGAAAATGGATTTTATCGATGAATTATTCGGCTATACCATCAGCAACGGAAAAGGAAAACCGACGAACTCGGAATTTATTGCATTGATTACCGACCGGATCCGGCTGGGCATGAAACAATAGCATCGGATGTTTTTGCGCATAGGGCGCCGCTGCCGCTGGAATGACACT
>CANQCX010000212.1 GCA_947591115.1 uncultured Lachnospiraceae bacterium
AATATCAACCGTCCGCTGATCAAAAATCCGGAATATATCGAAGAGGCCGATTATGTCATTATGGAATCGACCTACGGGAACCGCAATCACGAAATGCCGCCGGATTATGCGGTTTTGCTTGCGAACGTCTTAAAGGATACGTTCCAAAGGGGCGGAAATCTGGTCATACCGGCGTTCGCAGTCGGGCGTACGCAGGAAATGCTCTACTTCATGCGAAGGATCAAAACGGAAAATCTGCTTCCGGAATATCCGGATTTTGAAGTATATCTGGACAGTCCGCTGGCTGTGGAAGCGACCAATATTTTCCATAAAAATGTATCGGAATGCTTCAGCGAGGAGGCGCTGCGCCTGATCGAGAGCGGCGTGAATCCGATCCGGTTTCCGGGACTGAAGGTGTCCGTTTCCAGCGACGAATCCAAAATGATCAACTTTATTGAAAAACCGAAGGTAATCCTTTCGGCCTCCGGCATGTGCGAAGCCGGCCGCATCCGCCATCATCTCAAGCACAATCTCTGGCGGGCGGATTCTACGATCCTCTTTGTCGGTTATCAGGTTGAGGGGACGCTGGGGCATGCGCTTTTAAACGGGGTGTCAAAGGTCAAACTGTTCGGCGAGGAAATTGACGTAAAGGCGAAGATCGTCAATCTTCCGGGGATCAGCGGCCATGCCGATAAAGACCACCTGACCGCTTGGATTCAGGCGTTTCGGCGTCCGCCGCAGAATGTATTTATTGTGCATGGGGAGGAATCGACCGCCGTTTCTTTTGCGGAGCATGTAGCGGAAATAACCGGATTTCCTGCCACCGCCCCGTATACGGGCGATACGTATGATCTGGTAACGGGCGAGTGCATTGCACAGGGTTCCCGCGAGAAAGCGGAAACCGGCAGGTTAAAGAAGCAGGGCGTATCCGGCGTCTTTGAACGTCTGGTGGCCGCCGGAGAGCGTCTGGCCGCCGTCATCCAAAAATGCCGCGGCATGGCAAACAAAGATCTGGCGAAATTTGCCGACCAGATCAATGCGCTTTGCGACAAGTGGGAGCGTTAATCATCTTCTGTGCGAAGATAGTGATACATGTTTTTCAGCGCGTTTTTTTCCAGACGGGAAACCTGAGCTTGGGAAATGTGGATTTCTTCCGCAACCTCAATCTGGGTTTTTCCCTCGAAAAAACGCAGTTTAATGATTTTTTCGTCGCGTTCGTCCAGACGGCTGAGCGCATCCTCCAGAGACAGATCTTCGATCCAGTTTTCTTCGCGGTTCTTTTTGTCTGAGATCTGATCCATGACATAGAGCGTGTCGCCTCCGTCTGTGTAGATCGGATCAAACAGGCTGAGCGGCGTCTGGATGGCATCCAGAGCATAGACGATATCCTCTTTGGAGATGCCGCATTCCTGCGAAATCTCGTCCAGCGTCGGTTCGTGGAGCATATTGCGCGAGAGCAGTTCGCGGGTATGGATTGCTTTGTAGGCGGTGTCCCGCAGAGAACGCGGGATCCGGTAGGAGCTGTTGTCGCGAAGGTATCTTCTTACCTCACCGACGATCATTGGAACCGCATATGTTGAGAATTTCACGCCCATAGTCGGATCAAAATTATCGATGGATTTCATCAGTCCGATGCAGCCGATCTGAAAGAGGTCGTCCACATTTTCATTGTGGTTGGTAAAACGTTTGATGACAGAAAGAACAAGCCTGAGATTACCTTGAATGTAGGTGTCCCGGGCTTCTTTATCGCCGTTTGTGATTCGTCTGAACAATTCTTCTTTTTCTTCTTCTTTTAAAACAGGGAGTTTTGAGGTGTTTACGCCACAGATTTCTACTTTATAGGAAGACATCCTTTTTTCCTCCGGATTTTTATTCATTTCGATTCATTCGTCACTTTAGAGCATGCTTCTTTTTTTGCATTTTTATTCAGTAAATGCTAGAATACAAAAGAAATAAAAATACGGAGGAAATGGAAAATGAGTGAAGAGAACAAAAAAACAGAAGAAACAAAGCAGCAGGCTCCAGAGACTTTGGAGGGACCAAAAAGCGAGGATTGGTATACAGAAGCATTGGAGGAGCTGGATGAATTCATCGAGTCGCAGGGCATTTATATCCGCCAGTAGGGAAGGACAGTCGGGAGGGCGGTTCCTTCTTGATTTTTTCTCGGATATCTGATACACTACAAAACGGTCAGTTCGAGACCTTCCTGACCTAAAACAAAACTAAAGGAGACAAATGAATATGAGAAACAAAAGGGTATTATTTATGACGCAGGCCGCCATGATCGCGGCCATGTATGTGGTGCTGACGATGTTTATCAGCGCGTTTGATCTGGCGTCCGGTGCGATTCAGGTTCGGATATCCGAGGCGCTCTGCATCCTGCCGGTATTTATGCCGGCGGCGGTTCCGGGACTGTGGATCGGATGTCTTTTGGCGAATATGCTGACGCCGAATGTTATGGTTTTTGATATTGTTTTCGGAAGTCTGGCAACGCTGATCGGAGCGGTCGGGACTTATCTGCTGCGCAGACATCCCTTCCTCTGCACCCTGCCTCCGGTGGTTTCCAATGCAGTGATCATACCGCTGGTTCTGCGTTTCGGATATGGTTACACGTTTTTTTATAAAGGCGTGGATCTTTCCGTCCCTTTTTTTGCAGTTACGGTCGGGATCGGCGAGATCCTCTCTGTCTGCGTATTTGGAAGCCTGCTGCTTCGGGTATTAGAGCGTTACCGTAATGTGATATTCAGACAAAGCGGTACCGGATGGAAAAGCAAAAGAGTTAAGGAGACAGTTTATGAAAAAGATGATAGACCGCATTACGGAGGAAGTGACCAAAGCGTTTGAAGCGGCGGGATATGATGCAAAGTACGCAAAGGTAACGCTGTCAAACCGGCCGGATCTGTGCGAATACCAGTGCAACGGAGCACTGGCGGCAGCAAAAGAGTACCATTGCGCGCCGTTTGAAATTTCGGAAAAAGCTGCCGGACAGCTTGCCGGAAATCCGATGTTTGCGCTGGCGGAATCGGTAAAACCGGGATTTTTGAACCTGAAGCTTCG
>CANQCX010000213.1 GCA_947591115.1 uncultured Lachnospiraceae bacterium
CATAAACCGCTGATCGTTCCTCAGTAGCTGCTTCATGAGCTTCATGAGTACCGCGATATGATCGCGCCTTATGTATGCGACGTATCCCTGTTTTTGGCTCAGGCGCTCAAGGAGGGCAAGACGATTCTTTTAGAGGGACAGCTCGGGACGCTCAAGGATCCGGATCATGGAATTTATCCGATGGTCACTTCGTCCTCCACACTCGCGGCATACGGCGCCATCGGCGCGGGCATTCCTCCGTATGAAATTTCGGAAATCATTACGGTGTGCAAAGCATATTCGTCTGCGGTCGGCGCAGGGGCGTTTGTCAGTGAGATTTTTGGAGAAGAAGCGGATGAGCTTCGCCAAAGAGGCGGAGACGGCGGAGAATTCGGCGCAACGACCGGACGTCCGCGGCGTATGGGCTGGTTCGACTGCGTTGCTTCGCGCTACGGCTGCCGTCTTCAGGGAACGACGGACGTCGCCTTTACGGTACTGGATGTGCTGGGGTATCTGGATGAGATTCCGGTCTGCGTCGGCTATGAGATCGACGGAGAAGTTACGACCGACTTTCCGGTTACCGGAAAGCTGGAAAAGGCAAAGCCGGTGCTGAAAAAGCTTCCGGGTTGGAAATGCGACATCCGCGGCATTCGGAATTATGAAGAACTTCCGGAAAACTGCCGCAGATACATTGAGTTTGTCGAAGAACAGATCGGTTATCCGATCACTATGGTGTCAAACGGTCCGGGACGGAACGACATTATCTACCGGAAATCGGCGCTTTCTAAGGCAAAAGCATAACAAGAGCCGCCGGAAGGCTCACTTGGAGTCTTCCTCCTGCTCGGAATGTTTTTTCAGAAGACGATAGATAAAAGAATATGCCCAGAGCAGAGCCGGAATGATGACGGTTGCAACGACGGATGCCTGAAACATGCGCATGGAATCGGAATGATCCGTAATGGCAAGGATCAGGGTAATGAGATATAAAAGAACGAGAAAAATAACGCCGGCAAGGGCGAGAATCCGTTTGAGCTTTTTCATGCTGCAGCCTCCTTTTTTCTTTATCCTATCATACACAGGTGTTTGTGAAACTTACGCAAACGCCTGTGTTTTTTATCATAGCGGAAACCCAAGAAGGCGTCAAGAAAAAACCGGCGGAGGCTCCGGCAAAAAAGGACTTGGCAAAAAGGGATTTGGAAAAAAGATTTGGGGAAAAAGAGTTTAGCAAAAAAAGAATTTGGCGAAAAACAGGAATAGTTTGACGAAACGGGATTTCATGGATATAATAGCAAAGATAGGGGTCAGTACAAAAGAGAGGATAAGAGAGTATGAGCGAATTTTATTCAGAGAAGCTAAAGCAGGGAATCAGTCTGTTGTATTTTAGGAACGCTCCGGAGCAGTATTCTGGGGGGGTACAGGCGATCGAGCAGGCGGCTTATGAGGGAGAACCGGATGCCTATTATTTTCTGGCGTGTGATTTGATACGGGGAGAAAAAGACGAGGCAAAAGAGGAGAAAAAGGCGGCGGAGCTGTTCAAAACGGGCATCGGCTTGGGCAGCGATCTGTGCGTGCTGGGCGCAAAACGTTCCGGCGTTTTGGAGGGCGAGATCAAAGACGCCATGCGGCGTCCGCTGGCGGATTCGTTTGAAGCGGTCAAAGAACGCGCGCAGGACGAGGATGCCATCGCGCAGTATGAGATCGGACTTTTCTATTACGGACAGGATGTTTCGGTTCTGCAGAAGCCGAAGACGCAGGAGGAGGCTTACCATAATGAGTTAAAAAACGCCGAGGAAGGACTCCGGTGGCTGCGGCTGGCGGCGCATAACGGCTGCGTTTTGGCATATGAAAAGGTTTATCACTGCCTTTCCAAAGGAGAAAACGGAATCCTGCGCGATCGTGACGCGGCAGTCGCTTTTGCGGAGGAGGTTTGGGAACTGGTAGAGATCAGCGGGGAAGGCTGCTACAATGTTTCGTATGATTACGGCGAACTGAAAAATTACGAACAGCAGCGTCTCTGGGCGGAGCGCGGCGCAAAAAAAGGCGATGCCGCCTGTTTTAATTCTCTCGGTCTTCTCTATCTGAACGGTTACGGAACAAAGGAAGACGACGAAAAAGCGTACCGGAATTTCTGCGAAGCGGATGCGCGCGGAAACAAATTCGGAAGCTACAATCTAGGCAGGTGCTGCTATCGGGGATGGGGCGTGCCAAAGGATCCGGATCAGGCGTTTGGATATTTTTTAAAAAGCGCTAAGCAGGATCACGCCGGCGCGATGGAGTACGTCGCCCATTATTATTTTGAAGGAACCTCGTCCGTTTCGCAGGATTTCTTAAAATGCAGGGAATGGTCGGAAAAGGCGCTTTCGCAGGGGAAAATATCGGCAAAATACTATCTGGGCTACTGTTATCTAAACGGAGTCGGCGGCTGCGAAAAGAATTATCCGCTGGCGCACCGGTATTTTGCGGATTGCTCCGCAACACGAAACCACAATCAGGGAAACGCATACCGCGCGCTGGGCAGCATCCATGAAAAAGCGCTGGGCGTTCCGGTCAATCTCAATAAAGCCGTCTATTATTACGAGAAGGCTTCGCATCATGGCTGCGAGCAGGCAAAGGAAGACCTGACGCGTTTTAAAAAGAATCTGTTCGGAAACTGGAAGCGGACAGGGAACCGGAAAGAGGACTAAACGGTTTTATTTGCGTTATGAAAATCAATATGATATACTTCATGCTATGAAAAAGATTCAGAAATGAAAGTAGAAAGGTGGTACTGCAGACAATGGCACTATTACAGGAATGGCGTAAGATCGCCTATAACGAAAAAGCCAATCAGGGAGAGCTGCAGAGGTTCTGGCAGCATTATTTTCAATTGGAGAAGAGCGTATATGAAAAGCTTCTGGCCAATCCGGAGGAAGCGGTGGAGGGCACCGTAAAGGAGCTTGCGGATCGATACGGACTTTCCGTTATGGAAATGACCGGATTTTTAGATGG
>CANQCX010000214.1 GCA_947591115.1 uncultured Lachnospiraceae bacterium
TCAGTTGTATTTTGTTTTTCTTTGTACTATTGAGGTATCAAGGATTTGCAAAGGCATGGAGTAAAATTCTTACGTCTGCGCAGCCGATTATTATGGGACTGGTGCTTGCTTATCTGCTGAATCCGGTTATGAAGTTTTGTGAAAGACCGATCTATAACTTTTTAAAGAAACGGATGAAACAGGAGAAAAAGGCGAAGAAAACGGCGCGCGCGCTGGCGGTCGTGTGTGCGATTTTGTTTTTGCTAATGATCATCGGATTTTTAATTGCGGCGATCGTTCCGGCGCTGATCACAAGCATAAACAGCCTGATCGATACGCTTCCTTCGCAGGTGCAGTCTTTTATCCGCCTGATGCAGAACGGCGTATTCGGGGGCAGCGAGCTGACGGAAACGATTTCCTTTATCCTGACCGGAATGACGGATTATATTGAAAAAATGGTGCAGGAAACGATACTGCCGCATGTACAGTCCTATATTACGCAGATTACCAGCGGCGTAATTTCCATAGTAAAAGGATTTCTGAATTTTATTATCGGGATCATCGTTGCGGTTTATGTTATGACGATACAGGAAACGCTTGCCGGACAGGGAAAGAAGATCATATATGCGTTTTTTTCTCCGAAGCAGGGCAATATGATCCTGCATACCGTACGCAAATCCAGTGAAATTTTTGGCGGATTTATTTCCGGAAAGATTTTGGATTCGGCGATTATCGGTGTCATCTGTTATATCGGCTGCTTAATCCTGCGGATACCGAATTCCGTATTGGTAGCGGTAATTATTGGCGTTACCAATATCATCCCGTTTTTCGGTCCGATCATCGGAGCGGTTCCATGTCTGCTTTTAGTAGTGATACAAAGTCCGCTGCATGCCTTGTATCTGTTGATTTTTGTTATTATACTGCAGCAGGTAGACGGTAATATCATCGGCCCGAAGATCTTGGGGGATTCAACCGGACTCTCCTCATTCTGGGTTATGTTCGCTATTCTGGTATTCGGCGGAATATGGGGATTTTTCGGTATGCTTTTAGGAGTTCCGATCTTTGCCGTTATTTATTACCTGATCAGCCAATTAGTAAGAAATAAGCTCCGGAGACGGAAGCTGCCGGATCTGACGGCGGAATACATTACGGCGCGTGATGTGGATGTAAACAGCAATCAGCTCCGGTATGAAACGCCGGAGTCCGAACCGGAGGAAAAGCCGGACGGTGTGCAAAATTCCAAAGAAACCAAATAAAAATTGCCGGAAATTCCAAAATTTTTTGGAAATTTCCGGCGTTTTTTCTTTATATTTTTTGACAACGAATAGCGCCTATGATACACTAAAATAGAATTGCAGAATCTATGCTGCGCCATATTTTGAGGTGACGGAATTGGATAAATATGAGTATAATTTAAAAATAGATCAGATCAAAACGCTGTGTGCCGAAGAAAATTATGAGTCGGCGGTAGAAATTGCAGATACGATCAACTGGAACAAAGTCAAAAACGTCAATGCATTGGTAAGGGCGGGAGAAGCCTATGAGAAAGTAGAACGATATGAAGAAAGTCGTGATATTCTTTTAATGGCGTACGATCGTTCGCCGATCGGAAGGATGATCATTTTCCGGCTGGCGGAAGTCGCGATCAAGATGAAGGATTTTCCGGCGGCGCAGGATTATTACGAAGAATTTGTGCAGATCGCGCCGCACGATAATTTAAAATATGTGCTGCGTTATGAAATAAAAAAAGAACAGGGCGCGGACATCAAAGAGCTGATCCCGATCTTGGAAGAACTCAAAGAGCAGGAATATACAGAGGAATGGTCTTATGAACTGGCATATCTGTATCATAAGGCAGGGATGAGCGAAAAATGCATAGACGCCTGTGACGAGCTGATCCTCTGGTTTGGCGACGGACCATACGTGGAGCGCGCGCTGGAGTTGAAAATGCTGTATCAGCCGTTGACAAAGGCGCAGGAAGAAAAATACCGCAAATTCCGCTTTGCAAGGGACGGGATTACGCAGGTAGGCGCAGGCGAAGTGCTGCGCTCCGGAGAATATATTCACGATACCGTAGAAATTCCTCAGGTATCGGTCAGCGCGGAGCGGTATAATACCGTAAATCTTCAGGAAGAAATTGCAAAAGGCATGAAGCAGATCATCGGTGCGACCAAAAAGGAAATGGTGTCGGATACGATGGATAATATCAAAAAGATCGTAGAAGATATTCCTTATCTGCAGCTTCCGAGAGAAGATGAGCCAAAAGCTGCCGGAAAAGAAAAAGAGCCTCATATCGAGACGGACGAAGAAATCAACAGCTCGCTGAAAAATAATTTTCAAGAGCTTCTGGGCGAGGAATCCGACGGACAGATCCGCCTGATGGTAGACGAAAAAGCGCAGTTGGAGAGACAGATTACCGGACAGCTTACGATTGCAGACGTACTGGAAGGGTGGGAAAAGACCAAACGGGCAGCCGAAGCCGTACTTCAGGAAGCGGAGCAGCGGAAATTGGAATCCGCAAAAGCAAGGGCGCTTCAGGAAGCGGAGGATATTATGGATCGGCTGAACGATGTCATTCCGAAGCTGGATGCCGGAATCAGTCCGAAAAAGCTGTTGGAGGAAGAATATCTTCAGGCGGAGCCGTTTGCAGAGGAGCCAGTCGAAGCCGAAGCAGAATCGGATTTGTTTTCGGAGGCAGTCCAGCCAGCGGAAGCCGAATCAGACTTGTTTTCGGAGGCAGTCCAGCCAGCGGAAGCCGAATCAGACTTGTTTTCGGAGGCAGTCCAGCCAGTAGAAGCAGAGGCGGACTTGTTTTCAGAGGCAGTCCAGCCGGTCGAAGCCGAATCGGACTTGTTTTCTGAGACAGTTCAACCGGTCGAAGCCGAATCGGACTTGTTTTCTGAGACAGTTCAACCAGTAGAAGCCGAAGCCGAATCGGATTTGTTTTCCGAGAATATTCAGCCGGCTGCAGCAGAAGAGGATT
>CANQCX010000215.1 GCA_947591115.1 uncultured Lachnospiraceae bacterium
AGAATTTCGGTTTGCGCTGCTGTTTGATTTTCATAGATGTTTTAGCCATTCAGATTCCCTCCTAATTATTTGGCAAATGGCATATTAAACTGTGCCAATAACTCACGTGCTTCCTCATCTGTCTTTGCCGTTGTAACAAAGATTACATCCATACCTCTTACTTTATCGACCTTATCGTATTCGATCTCCGGAAAGATGATCTGTTCTTTGATACCCAGCGCATAATTTCCCCTGCCGTCAAATGCATTTGGATTAACTCCTCGAAAGTCGCGCACGCGAGGCAGCGCCAGATTGATCAGGCGGTCTGCAAATTCATACATCTTCTCGCCGCGCAGCGTTACTTTACAGCCGATCGGCATTCCTTCACGAATCTTAAAGTTTGCGATCGCGTGTTTTGCCTTGGTTGCAACTGCCTTCTGACCTGTGATGGTTTCCAGATCTTTAATGGCCGCTTCCAGAATTTTTGCATTTTCCTTTGCTTCTCCGACACCCATATTTACTACGATCTTGTCGAGCTTCGGAACCTGCATCGCGTTTTTATATCCGAACTTTTTGATCATTGCGTCTTTGATCTCATTGTCGTATTGTTCTTTAAGTCTACTCAACTGACTGACCTCCTCTCTTTTCTTAATCGATCACATCGCCTGTTGATTTTGCGAAACGGACTTTTTTGTCCCCTTCCATCTTAAAGCCGACTCTTGTCGGTTTTCCTTTGTGAAGGTACATAACGTTCGAAATATCGATCGGTCCTTCCTGATGGATGATCCCGCCCTGCTGGTTGGTCATGCTTGGTTTTGCATGTTTGGTAACCATATTGATTCCCTCAACCAGAAGCGTATGATTTTTTCTGTTTACGGCAATAACCTTGCCTTCTTTGTCTTTATCCCTGCCGGCGATTACTTTGACCATATCGCCTTTTTTGATCTTTAAAGTTGCCATCTTCGTTCCTCCTATAATACTTCCGGAGCCAGAGAAACAATCTTCATGAACTGTTTCTCACGAAGCTCACGAGCTACTGGCCCAAAGATACGTGTTCCTCTCGGTGTCTTGTCATCTTTAATGATGACGGCTGCGTTTTCATCAAACTTGATATAAGAGCCATCTTTACGACGGGCACCCTTTACTGAACGAACAACTACGGCTTTTACAACATCGCCTTTTTTTACAACTCCGCCTGGCGTTGCATCTTTAACGGTCGCAATGATAATGTCGCCGATGTTCGCATATCTTCTGGTAGATCCACCCATTACGCGGATAACAAGTAACTCTTTCGCGCCGGTATTGTCCGCGACTCTGAGTCTGCTTTCCTGCTGTACCATGCTTGTAGCCTCCTTTAATTATTTTGCTCTTTCCATAATTTCTACAAGTCTCCATCTTTTATCTTTCGATAATGGTCTTGTCTCCATAACCCTTACGGTATCGCCCATCTTTGCTTCATTGTTTCCGTCATGGGCTTTCAGCTTATATGTCTTCTTCACGATCTTATTGTAAAGCGGATGTCTTACGTTATCTCTAACCGCTACAACGATGGTCTTATCCATCTTATCGCTTACAACAACACCGACACGTGTTTTTCTAAGATTTCTTTCTTCCACGACCTATGTCTCCTTTCTGATAGGATATCGGATTATTCCGCAACTTTTTGCTTTTCAGTGATAACCGTCTGGATTCTGGCAATGTTCTTTCTTACCTCTTTGATCCGGCTTGTGTTATCTAACTGATTGGTTGCGTTCTGGAATCTCAAATTGAAAAGTTCTTTTTTTGCATCCACTAACTTCGCCTGAAGATCAACGACAGACTGAGCTTTTAATTCTTCTAAATATGCACTAGTTTTCATTTGATTCACCGCCTTCTAAATCTGCACGTGAAACCACTTTGCATTTGCAAGGTAATTTATGTGTAGCAAGACGTAAAGCTTCTTTCGCTACGTCTTCCGGAACTCCGGAGATTTCAAATAATACTCTACCCGGTTTTACAACCGCTACCCAATATTCCAAAGATCCTTTACCGGAGCCCATTCGGGTTTCCGCCGGCTTTGCCGTAACCGGCTTATCCGGAAAAATCTTGATCCAGATCTTACCGCCACGCTTTACGTAACGCGTCATTGCGATACGGGCCGCCTCGATCTGATTGGAACGGATCCAGCATGGCTCCAATGCAACGATACCATACTCGCCGTTGACAATTTTATTTCCTCTGGTAGCTTTTCCAGCCATAGATCCGCGGAACTGCTTACGATGTTTTACTCTCTTTGGCATTAACATAATTACTGAGCTCCCCCTTCCTTATTTCCTTTTGTAGGAAGTATCTCGCCTTTGTAGATCCATACCTTAACGCCAACCTTGCCGTATGTGGTGTCCGCCTCTGCGAAACCATAATCGATGTCGGCGCGAAGCGTCTGAAGCGGAATGGTGCCGTCGCTGTAGAACTCGGTACGAGCCATATCAGCTCCGCCAAGACGTCCGGAAACGCTTGTCTTGATTCCCTTTGCTCCTGCCTTCATGGCGCGTCCCATGCAGGATTTCATTGCACGACGGAAGGAAACACGATTCTCAAGCTGCAGCGCAATGTTTTCCGCTACTAACTGCGCATCCTTATCCGGTCTTTTTACTTCTTTGATGTCTACTACAAGTTTTCCGGAAGTGAATTTCTGTACCTCCGCTTTGATCTTTTCAATTTCTGCTCCGCCCTTGCCGATCACAACGCCCGGCTTTGCGGTATAAATGATAACTTTCACGCGGTCGGACGCTCTTTCGATCTCGATCTTTGCAACGCCTGCTGCATAAAGTTTTTTCTTTAAGAATGTTCTGATCTTGTAATCTTCAACCAAGTAATCGGCAAATTCTCCATCTGCATACCATTTTGAATCCCAGTCCTTAATAATGCCGACTCTTAAGCCATGAGGATTGACTTTCTGTCCCATGATTGCCCTCCTTATCTTTCATCCAGCACAA
>CANQCX010000216.1 GCA_947591115.1 uncultured Lachnospiraceae bacterium
CAGGAGGGACTGCTGCAGCGCTTCTGGCTGTCGTTTATTTGGGATTTTCGCTTTATTTTATGAAGCATTTTCATTTCCGTACGTCCATTAACGGAATGGATGTATCCGGCTGTTCGGTCAGTCAGGTAAAAGCGCAGACGGAAGACCGCGTAAAAGCCTATGAACTAAAGATCGTAGAGAGGGACGGAGGCTCCGAGCAGCTAAAGGGCGCGGATTTTTCGCTGAAGCCGGAGTGGGATGACAGTCTGCAGAACCTGCTGGATGAACAAAACGGATTTGCATGGATCGCGCATGTGTTCCGGAAAGAAGACTTAAAAAACCAGACGCTGGTTTCTTTTGACAAGCAGAAGTTAAAGACGGCGGTCGGGACGCTCTCCTGCATGGATGCGGACAGGCAGGTAGAGCCGGTGGATGCCGGCGTCTCCGCTTATTCGGAAACGGATGGCTATACGCTGGTTCCGTCCGTACCGGGAACGGCTGTCGATGAGAACAGCATGTTTACAGCCATAGAGAGCGCAGTCAGCGGACTGTCCGAAAGCCTTTCGCTGGAGCAGGAGCATTGCTACAAAGAGCCGGCGGTTGCCGACGACGACGAAAAACTGCTTGCCGCCATTGACGCCATGAACCGCTGCGCAGGAACGGTCATTACATATCAGATCGGGGATGCGACGCAGGTATTGGATATACATACGTTCAGCGACTGGATCACGCTGTCGGAAAACAGGGAGGTCGTCATTGACGAAGCGCAGGTAGAGGCGTATGTAAAAACGCTTTCGGATCAGTACAATACCTGTTATTCCGCCAAAACGCTGAATACGTCGTACGGCACGCCCGTTACCATTTCCAACAGCCACTATGGCTGGAAGGTTGACGCGGAAGCGGAAAAAGCGGCGATCATTGCGGAAATTCAGGCAGGAGAGCCGGTCAGCCGCGATCTGCACTATTCCATGACGGCAAACAGCCATGGAGCAAATGACTTCGGAAATTCCTACGTGGAGATCAATCTGACGGCGCAGCATTTGTTTTTATATAAGAACGGAAGCCTGATTTTGGAAAGCGATTTTGTCTCCGGCAATCTTTCCAATGGAAACAGAACCCCGACCGGAGCTTACGGGGTAACTTATACCGAGAGAAACGCCACGCTCAGAGGCGTTGGCTATGCCACGCCGGTTTCCTTCTGGATGCCGTTTGCCGGAAACGTGGGAATGCATGACGCCACATGGCGCGGCTCGTTCGGCGGCAGTATTTACAAGAGGAGCGGTTCGCATGGCTGTGTCAATCTTCCTTACAGCGCTGCCAAAACGATTTTTGAAAACGTAGCCACCAATTATCCGGTGCTGGTATATGAGCTTCCGGGAACGGAAAGTCCGAAAGGCATTGCGCAGGATCAGGCGTATGCGGTATCCTCCGAGATCGAAAAGATCGGCGAGGTCACGTTAGAATCCGAACCTGCCATTGTATCGGCGCGTACCAACTATGATGCGCTCTCCGATACGGCAAAAGCCTATGTAAGCAATTATGATGTACTGATGAACGCAGAAGCGGCGCTTGCCGCTTTGAAGGGAACGCCGGTGCAGTAAAATCCTGCATGTGCGTAAAAAAGTGCTTCGCTTATCAACTGCGCGTGTGCGCGGAAGTAAGCGAAGCACATTTTTTTATGTCATAGAAAATTTTGCCGGATTTTCATGACCGAACCAGCCTCCGGCGGATGCGGATTCTTTATTCGTATATGAGAATCGCAACGCCCCAAGGCGCAAGCGTAATGGTTTCGTTGAGCCGGACTTCCTTTTGGGACAGCAGCTCCTGTGCCGCTCCGGCGATGTTTGAAACGCGCTGTTCTTTGCCGGAGTAATTGAGAAAATACATCACGTGCCGTCCGTCGTCGTTGACGCCCTGTTTGACGGAAACCGGATAGGAGGCTGCAAAAGGCAGTTTTTCCGGCTCATGCAGTCCGATTACGGAGAAAAAGCGGGCAAACAGCTCCGTCAGCGTATTTTCTCCAAACAGGGAAGCCAGATAAAGGGTATGGCCTTTTCCGTAGGTATTTTCCGCAGCCGCCGCGTAGCGGTTCCAGACCGGATGGCCGTAATAAGCGAGCGGCGTTGCCGTATCGCAGGAGATCAGCTCCATCCATTCGCTGGCGCGGGAGGTTTCTCCGTTATAGGAAACGGTCACATCCTTCGGATAGGTAAACTGGTCGTAATGGATGCCGAGCGTGCGGTTTAGGATGTGCGGCTGCGTGTCGGCGAAAATTTTAAGATGCTCATCCGAAAAGGCGCTTTTAAAGGTTACGATCAGATTTCCGCCCTGCCGGACATAGGAATCCAGCGCATGAAGCAGGGATTCTTTCGCACAGTACAGCGCAGGAATGAGAATGCAGTCGTATTCCGCAAGGAGGGACTCCTCCGCCGGAATGATGTCAAACTCGAGATTCATCCGGAACAGAACATTGGTTACCCAGCGCAGAATGACGTTATAACGGTCTTCGGAAGACGTCTGCGTAGGAAACTGGATCAGTGCATGAAGCGCATCGTGATCCGCCATTACGGCAATTTTATTTTTCTTTTTCAGATTTTTCAAGTTTTTTCCAATACGCGCCAATTCCTGACCGATGGTGCAGCAGTCGCGGTACGTTTCGTTTTCCGCCAGATCGTGGGAAAGCACGCCCTTCCAGTAGCTTTCGATCGCATTGTGGATCGAATGCCAGTGCCAGTACATTACGGAATTGGCGCCGTTGGCGATGTGGCTGTACGCCTGAAGCCGAAGCTGTCCCGGATAAGGCAGCCATGCCTGATTGCCCTGCGCCTCCGTTTCCAGTATCAGATAGTTGTCCCGTTTTAACCCGCGGGCAATATTTCCGCAGAGTGTGATTTCAAAGCCGGTCAGATCGTCCTGCGACGGATGGTAAATATCGCAGCCGGCAACGGTCATATGCTTTGCCGCTTCAAATTG
>CANQCX010000217.1 GCA_947591115.1 uncultured Lachnospiraceae bacterium
AAAGCGACAGCCTCCCAATATCATACTACGATGCTATTTTACTATTTTGCTTTTCTGCGTCTTAACGCTGCAAGGCCTGTCATTCCTGCCGCCGTAAACAGCAAAACTGCAAACGGAAGGATCGGCGAATGGTCGCCGGTGTCGGTTCCATCCGTTTTTTGCGTTCCTGTGCTGCCGTTTGAACCGGAATTGCTTGATGAGCCGGTGCTTCCCTGCGGATTGGAACCGCCGGAGGTCTGCACATCCTTGTATACGATTGCATAAACGGAAAACCGATCGGTCAGGAAAGTAATTTTTCCGTCCTTTAGTTTTACACCCTTTTCAATCAGCTCCGTCTCATAAGTGCCGTCGCCATTGTCATGGAGCCGGACAATGCCAAATTCCCGATTGCTTCCGCCGCGCAGAGCTTCCGGAACGGTTATGCTGACTTCAATGGCATTTCCCAGCCTCTTAATCTGAATTTCATTATTTGACGCTGCAAATTTTGCAAAGAGTGAAAGATCCATACACATTCCCAGCTCGTAGCCGGCTGCTGCCGCCGTCTGCCGGATCTTCTGCTCCGACGCTGCATCCTTCGCTTCGTTTACTTTCAGCTCCGCATATACAAAATCTCCATACGATTCTTGGTATTCATTGGAAGACAGAACCGCATTGCTTACGCTGCTTAAATCTTCTGTGGAAAGTCCGACCTCTGCCGGAGCTTTTTGAGGCGCTTGTTCCGGCGTCTTTTTCTCGAGCAGATTCAAATAGAGATCATCCCAGTCGCCCCATGCGCCTTCGCTATTTTTCACATCCACAAGAATGCCGATTTCGGCTTCTGTCTGATTCTGTGCAATTTCAAAATTGATGTTTGGCTCTTTCCAGTTTGGAGATGTTTTACTGTCCGCATATCCTGTCGGCATCGTTTTCTGCATATAAATACGGTTTCCGACTTTTACATAAATTGCATAGGTATCGTCTTTTCCCGCTGCATCTCCCTGATAATAAGCGCCAAGCAGATAGGTGCCGGCATCCAATACTACCTTCTGGGAAACCGTAAAGCTTATATTTCCCACATCCGAACTGCAATAATAATGCAGGGAATGTTCTCCGTTGTACGGATTATCTTTTGAGTTATTAAAAGAGGCTCCTCCGTCGTTTCCGTCCTCCGCCCGATCTCCGGTCAGAGTCCAGTTTGCTTCTTCATTTTCAAAACTGTAATTATTGTCCTCTTCCGTCAAAAGATTCGCCCGTTTGATGGTTAGTTTAAAGCTTACTGTTTCCTTTATGTTTCTTCCCGCGGCATCCGTATAATCTACCTTTCCGGAGATGGTATACTCTCCGGCTCCTTTTGCAACAGCCGCCTGAAGCTCTTCTTTACTCCATACGATCTGGTTTCCGGACGCGGTCACGTTTCCGCCGTAATTATAAAGAATGGTTACATTCGGCAGATACTTATCAAAAATCTCATCCGCTGTCGTTCCCAGTTCTACGGTAACGTCATTTCCGACCGCTGTTCCGACAATTTTTCTGTTTGTAAGTGCGCCGCTCCGCAAGTACTTATAAATATTCACGCTCGGAAGCGCTTTCCCGTTAAAATCGAACCATGCCTGATTATCCCATGAGGTTCCGCCGCCTCCCTGAACATGCTCCTGATCATAGGAATCTGCATAAGACGCCGCCCAGCCGGAGCCTTTTTCTTCCTGTATCTTTCTGTTCGACTCATAAATTTCTTCATCCAATGTGCCGTCCGGCTTGTAAGCATACTGCGGCGGCAGCCATGCCGGTTCCCACCAGAATAAACCGATAGCGCCGTTTCCGTCTTCATCCGGAGTAATCTCCGTCAACGTTTTTGCCGCATCCGCTACGGCATCCGCCTGTCCCTGCGGAGAAAAGTCATAGAGACGCTCCGTACCTTCTCCAATATTATTTGCGGTTCCGTCGCCGTCTTTCAAAGTAAACGGCCATGCGATTTCCGCTATCATTACTTTTTTGTGATATTTTGTTACAATGTTCTGTAAGGTCTCTTTCAGTTCGGCAGTTGAACAATGCCAGTACGGATAATAGGAAGAGGCAAATACATCATAATCGATCTTCGATTTTTCAAGATTTGCGGCAATTCCGTCATATGTATCCTTATTCGGCGTTTCTACATGAATTGCGATCAAAATGTTCGGATCCGCTTCACGCACTGCCTCGCATCCTGCCCGATACAGCTTTGCCTGATTTTCCCAATTTGTTTCGCCGCAGATGGAAGATGTCGTCTCGTTTCCGACCTGAACCATAGCAACCGAAACGCCTGCTTCTTTTAATTTTTTCAAAGAATCGCTTGTGTACTTCTTGAGTGCCTCGGCCTTTGCATCAATGTCCAAATCTTTCCATGCCTTCGGTACCAACTGTCTGGACGGATCCGCCCAAAAATCCGAATAATGGAAATCGATCAAAACTCCCATTCCCGCATCGGTTGCCAGTTTTCCGATTTTGATTGCCGTTTCCAGATCACAGTTTCCTCCGCCATATCCCTTGTGGTTACTGTCATACGGATCATTCCACACGCGGAGACGTACATAATTGGTACCGCCGTCTTTCAGTAATTGGAAAAACTCCGCATCATTCAGTTCTTTTTCCCCGTCATAATATTTTGCGCCGCTGGCTTTTACGGTCAGGTAAGAAGAAATATCCACGCCGGTAATAAATTCGTCATCTACCAATGGATTTGCCTGTACATAAATACCCGAATCCGTATCTTTGTCTACTTCCGGTTCCGTAACGGTAACCTCAGAATAACCTGTTACATCAATGCTTTCATCCTCTGACTGCAGTTGACCCGTAATATAGTAGGTTCCCACAGACTGTAAGCTGATTTCTGCAGTCAACAGCTCATCCTCGCCCTTCGGATAGCTGACTTCTGCAGCCGTTTGTCCATTTTCATGTCCTTCTGACCATTTATCCGGCCACCAGTA
>CANQCX010000218.1 GCA_947591115.1 uncultured Lachnospiraceae bacterium
GATCCATTCGTCAGCCGAATACCCTTTTAATTCATAAACACGATTGTCCGGATCGCCTTCTTGCGTAGTCATATCCTCTAAGTCTTGACGGGTACAGGCGCACATCATAAAAACAGCGAAAATACCGACCGCAAAGAAAGAAACCACTCTGTTTATCATCGCTTAATCCTCCTTTGAACCGCTCCGGTACTCTAAAAGGTCGCCCGGCTGGCAGTCCAGCGCGGCGCATAATTTTGCCAGCGTCGTTATTTTCAAAGCCTTCGCCTTTCCGTTTTTCAGGATCGAAATGTTTGTAATGGTAATCCCTACCCGCTCGGCAAGCTCCGTTACGCTCATCTTGCGTTTTGCCAGCATCACATCAATATTAAAAATAATCCGGTCTTCCATCCATGCAGCCCTCCTATATCGTCAGATCACTCTGTTCCTGAAGAACAGCGGCTTTCATAACCAAATGCGACAGAACCGCCGCCGCAACGGAAATTGCGATGCCGAAAAACTCGATCAGAAGGGAAAACAGTACAATGCTCGGATGGTTCATATCCAAAAACAGATAGATCAGATTTCCCGCAAAAAAGAGCGCGGAATCGGCGGCGGCCATGACGGATATCCATTTCAGCAGTTTTGCGTTTGCCAGCGAAAAAGAACGGTCTGCCCCGATATTTCCGGCGATCCTCCATGCGAAAAATAACATCATAAAACATGGCAGCGCGGTAAGCCAGAGCAAAATCAGCCATGGCCATTTGCAATCGGCAAATTCAGGGTATTGATCCACAACCGTATTTGCCATCATAGGAAGGACTGCGGCATAAATAATAACTCCGCAGAACCCAACCCCTATCAAAATCAATTTCAGCCATCTTGAAAGTGTACCTTGTTTCATAAGCATCCTCCTTGCATTTTCTTTTTGATACGTGTTTTATTCTATCACATATTTTATTGCAAGTCAAATATTTTTTATCGTATTACGATAAAATTTAAAAAACTCTCTGTCTTCTGTCTTCTAATGATGCTCTCTGCCGATGCCCTCTGATGCTGCCCTCTGATAATGCCCTATGACGATGCTCTCTTCCGCTGCCTGCTCCATCAGGCTTCCGGCGTGTTCAAAAGCCTGCCGACCAGCTTCACGCACTCCGCCGCATCCGACGAATAGCCGTCCGCGCCGATCTCATCCGCAAAGCTTTGCGTAATGCACGCGCCGCCGATAATGACCTTGCTTTTGCAGCCTTTTTGTTTACAGACTTCGATCACGTCCTGCATCCGCATCATGGTTGTCGTCATCAGCGCGGAAAGTCCGATAATGGCGGCGTTCTCACGTATCGCGGTATCGACGATTTCTTCACTCGGCACATCTTTTCCCATATCGATCACATGATAACCATAGTTTTTCAGCATTAACACGACCAGATTTTTTCCGATGTCGTGAATATCGCCCTCTACGGTGGCAATGACCAGCGTCGGCAGCGGTTCGGTATTTTCCTTTTTTTCCAGCAGCGGTTCGAGCATGTCGATGGCCAGCTTCATCGTATTCGCGCTTGCGATCAGCTGCGGGAGAAAATATTTCTTCCGGTTAAACAGCTCCCCGACCTCGTTAATTGCCGGAATCAGATATTCATTGATGATCTGCTCCGCTGTTTTTCCCTCCTGAAGTGCGCCCTTTACCTGCTCGCCGATGCCTTCCCTGCTGCCCTTTAATACGGCTTGAAAAACCGGATGCTGCGAAATCTCTGCATCGGCTCCGGCTTCACTGCGATTTTCCGGTTTTTCCCCGCCGGACGCGGTTTTCTTTACCATAACAGTTTCATACTCCGCCCTGCGCTCCGCCGCACGCTGCATATGCCCGATATAGCGCAGATCGCTTTGGGGACGGTGCAGCAGCATGTCCGAGGCGAACGCAGCGTTCATCAAAAGCTCCTGCGATGGATTCGCGATCGCCATCGTCAGCCCCTTTCCGATCGCCATCGTCAGAAACGCCGCATTCACATAGCTTCTTTCCGGCAGTCCGAAAGAAATGTTGGAAAGTCCGCAGATAGTCGGAAGCTTTTTGACCTCTTTGCAATAGGAAATTGTCTCGAAGCATTCTTTTGCCGCCTCCGGATTCGCCCCGATCGTCGCCACAAGTCCGTCTACGATGATGTCCGTATGGGAAATCCCGAGCTCTCTGGCGCGTTCATACACTGTTTCGATGATTTTTCTTTTTTCTTTAGCATCCTTCGGAAGTCCGGAATCGGAAAGCGGAAGCAGAATGAACATCGCGCCGTATTTTTTTGCAAGCGGAAGCAGTTTTTCCAGCTTCTCCGTCTCCATAGATATCGAATTGATCAGCGCCCGCCCCGGATAAATCCGAAGCGCTTCTTCTATGACGTCTACATAACTGGAATCAATGCACAGCGGACAATCTACTGTAGAGGACACTTCGTAAATGACTTTTTTCATCATTTCTTTTTCATCGATTCCGTTCATCCCCATGTTGATATCCAGAATACACGCGCCGTTTTCCTCCTGCTCCATCGCCATTTGGCGCACCAGATCCAGCTTTCCCTCGCGGAGCTGCTCCTGAAGCTTTTTCTTTCCGGTCGGATTGATCCGTTCCCCTACGACAAGGAAATTACCGTCCAGTTTGATCTCAGCAATTTTTCGTTCCGACGTCAAAATCCGGCGGTGTTCGGCAAGCGGAACACAGATCGGCATATGTACGGTTTTTTCCTTCAAAGCGCGGATATGCTCCGGCTTCGTTCCGCAGCAGCCGCCGATCAGCGCGGCTCCGGCCTCGACTAATTTTTGTCCGGCGGCGGCAAACTCCTCCGGCGTCATCCGATAGACGGTGTGTTTCCCCTCCAGCTCCGGCAGTCCGGCATTCGGCTTCGCAAACAGCGGAACGGTCGCGTATTCCGCCATCTTTTTTACCAGTCCCGCCATCTCCTCCGGACCGGTCGAGCAGTT
>CANQCX010000219.1 GCA_947591115.1 uncultured Lachnospiraceae bacterium
GATCGCATTGCCGTCCTCCAGCAGAAAAAGATATTTTCTGGTTCCGTCCAATGCGGAAATCTGCACTTCTTCGGTCTGTAAAACGGTAAAAATTGCTTTATTTTTTAAATCCTCTTTTAATTTCTTCGGAAGATTCGTCATTTCATCAATGGAAGCCGCCTGTTTCTTATGCATCCATTCATAGAGCTGTCTCGCGCGAAACGGCTTTTCTCCCAGTACCTCTATCCATGCCGTAAGTTCTTCCAGATTCATAGATTTTAAATCTGCTTTTAATTTCATCCTAGTCCCTCGTCAGTTTTGCAATAAAAAAACCGTCCTGACCGTTTTCATCCGGAAGTATCTGACGCATAAAGCTGACGGAAAACTCCGGATGCTCCCGAAGCAGCCAAGCCGTATTTTCTTCATTCTCCAGCTCGCTGATCGTACAGGTACTGTAAAGCAGCGTTCCCTGCGGCTTGACATACCGGCATACCGTATCCAGTATTTTTCTCTGCAGTTTTGCCAGCTCCATTTGTTTTTCTTTCGTCATTTTATAGCGTATATCGGGTTTCCGCCGTAAAACGCCCAGTCCGGAGCATGGCAGATCGCAGACCACAAGATCCGCTTTCTGAACGGAGTCCGGATCCAAAACCGTTGCGTCCCATACCTCCGCGGTAATATTCGATAAACCCTGACGCATGATATTTTCGTTGATCCGATCGACTTTCGCCTGCGTCAGATCTCTTGCCCGTACCGTTCCATGTCCCCGCAGCATCTCGGCAAGATGGATGCTCTTTCCGCCCGGAGCCGCGCACACATCCAGAATATAGCTGTTTTCCTTCGGTTCTGCCGCCTCCGCCGCCATCATGGAGCTGACATCCTGAACATAAAATGCCCCCTCCTGAAATTCCTCCAAGCCGTCCGGACGATCCAGACCTTCCAGCCGCATGGCATAGGAAAGACTATCGTCCCTTGTTACTTTGACGCCCTTTGCCGTCAGCCGCACTTCCAGTTCGTCCGGCGTGATTTTTTGCAAATTCGTCCGGATGGTCAGCGCGCGCTTTTCATAAAAACTTTTGAGTATCGACTCGGTTTTTTCAAAACCGTACCGGTTCATCCACTCCTCCACGATCCAGCGCGGCATGGAATAGCGTATTTCCAGATACGACGCCGGCTCCTGCTTGGCCGGAGGATAAACCGCCTCTTCTTTGGAACGGGCAACGCTCCGCAATACGCCGTTTACAAAACCGGAAAGCTGCCCGAACCCGCGCTTTTTCGCCAGTTTGACCGCTTCGTTGCAGACGGCGGAATCCGGCACATTGTCCATGCAGCGGAGCTGATAGACGCTCAGCCGAAGAAGATTGCGGATCAGCGGCTTCATCCTGCTGACGGCGATCTTGGAATAGCGGTTTAACACCGCATCCAGTTCGATGGTCCGCTCGATCGTGCCCTCCGTCAATCTGGTAAGAAACGCACGCTCCTGCTTTTCCAGATACCCGTACTTATCCAGCACCTCGCGCAGCACCAGATGGCTGTAGCCGCCTTTTTCCATGATTTCCAGCAGCATATCCAGCGCCAGCTCCCGAAGGTTGATCCCGTCAGTCATTGTCCCGTCCTCTGCCTCCGAATAAGATCACAAGACGCAGAAGCTGCAAAATGGCGGCCGCCGCGCTCGCAACATAGGTCAGCGCTGCCGAAACCAGCACCTTTCTGGTGTAGACCAGCTCCTGCTCGCCCAAAATTCCCTGTTCCCTGAGCTGCACAAGCGCACGTCTGCTTGCGTTGAACTCTACCGGAAGCGTGATCAGTTGAAAGATTACCGCAAAGGAAAAACAAAAAATTCCGATGTCCACCAGCGTGATCGCGGAACGGCTGTTAAAAAACAGTCCGATTATGATCAGCGGCCACGCCAGCATCGAACCGAAATTGGCAACCGGTACAAACATGCTCCGCAGCTGCAGCGGAATATAGCCTTTCGCATGCTGGATGGCATGTCCGCATTCATGCGCCGCCACGCCTACCGCCGCCACAGAAGTGGAATTGCACACCGAATCCGATAGATTCAGCGTTTTGCTTCTGGGATTGTAATTATCCGTCAGGCTTCCCGAAATATGACGCACCTGAACGTCATAGATTCCGGCGGAATGCAGGATCCGCTCCGCCGCCTGCGCCCCCGTCATACCGGAAAGGCTCCGGTAATGGGAATACTTTCCAAACGTGGATTTTACCTTCCACGATGCGATCATGCAGATCACTGCGCCGATCAGCACCAGAATGTATGTGTAGTCAAAATAATAATGATAATACGGCATTTTTCTCCTCCTATCACTGCTCTATAACCGCTGTAAAAATGTTCCCTCTTCCAACGGATATCCTCTTAAAAAGGCATCCGTATTCATTCTTTTCTTTCCCTCTAACTGCACCTCCAGAAGCGACAGCACGCCGTCTCCCGCCTGAACCAGAATTTCCCTTTTGGTTACCCGAACGACGCAGCCCGGCTCATATTCCGCCGTATCGGATGCGATTCGTGCTTTCCAGATCTTTAAGGTTTTGCCGTCCAGATACGTAAATGCGCTCGGCCAGGGGTTCAGTCCCCGAATCAGCCGCTCGATAGCGGCTGCCGGCTGGTTCCAGTCAATATTTCCCAGCTCTTTGCGGATGATGGAGGTATGGGTTGCTACTTCGTGATCCTGCGGCGTATACTCCGCCGTCCCGTTTTCGATCATTTCCATCGTCTGCACGCACAGCTTCGCTCCTGCCTCCGCCAGCTTGTCAAACAGGCTTCCGCCCGTCTCGTCCTCCGCTAGCCGGACTTCGCATTTGGCGATGATATCGCCCGTATCCAGTCCCTCATCCATACGCATAATCGTAACGCCCGTAATCTC
>CANQCX010000220.1 GCA_947591115.1 uncultured Lachnospiraceae bacterium
TCCCGCTTTGACAGGGAGGTAGGTCATGGAGAGGAGCGCTATTACCATCTGGTGCTTCTGGCGGAAAACAATCAGGGCTACGCCAACCTGATGAAAATCGTGTCCATTGGTTTTACCGAGGGGTATTATTACCGGCCGAGGGTGGATTTTGAAACGCTTCAGAAATACCATGAGGGACTGATCGCGCTTTCCGCCTGTCTGGCGGGGGAAATCCCGAGATATCTGCTGCGCGGAATGTATGAAGACGCAAAGGCGGCTGCGCAAAAATATGCGGATTGCTTCGGGAAGGATTCGTTTTTTCTCGAGCTTCAGGATCATGGACTAAGCGATCAGAAACGAGTCAATCCGCTGCTGCTTCGTATGAGCGAAGAGCTTGGCGTCGGACTGGTCTGCACCAATGATATTCACTATACCTATGCGGAGGATGTGGAGGCGCATGATATCCTGCTGTGCATCCAGACAGGGAAAAAAGTGACGGATGAAGACCGTATGCGCTATGAGGGCGGCCAGTTTTACGTAAAAAGCGAAGCCGATATGCGCGCGCTCTTTCCTTATGCAAAGCAGGCGATCGAGAATACCCAGAAGATTGCGGATCGCTGCCATGTGGAACTCGAATTCGGAAATTACAAGATTCCGAAATATGAAGTCCCAAAAGGCTATGCGTCTGCATGGGAATTCTTAAATGCGCTCTGCGAGGAGGGGTTTGAAAAAAAATATGCCAAAAATCCGGATTACGATTCCCAGCAGCGCGAAGCCATCTACAAGGACATGCAGTTTGAACTGGCGACGATTCGGGAAATGGGATTTGTCGAATATATTTTGATCGTATGGGACTATATCAACTGGTGCCGGACGCACGACTGCTGGGTAGGACCGGGACGGGGATCGGCTGCCGGAAGCAAGGTCTGCTACTGTACGGGCATAACCAATATTGATCCGGTCAAATACAATCTGCTGTTTGAGCGTTTTTTAAATCCGGAGCGCGTTTCCATGCCGGATATTGACGTCGATTTTGAATATGCGGAGCGTTATCGCGCGATCGAATATGTTACGCAAAAATACGGGGCGGATTCCGTCACGCAGATCGTGACATTCGGAACGATGGCGGCGCGGGGCGTCATTAAAGCCGTAGGAAAGGCGCTGGATATTTCCTTTTCGGAAACCAACCGCATTGCCAAAATGATTCCTTCGGAATTAAATATTACCATTGATAGGGCGCTTCAGACCAATCCGCAGCTCCGCAGTCTCTATGAAAGCGATCCGGTTATCCGCGACCTGATCGACAAATCCAAAAAGCTGGAAGGACTTCCGAACCATACCTCGGTACATGCGGCGGGCGTGGTCATTTATCCGGGAGTCGCCAGCGATTACGTGCCGCTGGGACGCGCAAATGACGGAAGTCCGACCGCAGAATACAATATGATCCAGCTGGAGGAGCTGGGACTTCTGAAAATGGATTTTCTGGGACTGCGGACGCTGACCGTAATCAAGGATGCGGTAAAAAACATTAAGGCCTCCAAAGGCATCGACATTGACGTGGATGCCATTGATTTTAACGATAAGGGAATGCTGGATTTTATCGGAACCGGAAAAACGGAAGGGGTTTTCCAATTGGAATCCTCCGGTATGCAGAATTTCATGAAGGAATTAAAACCGCAGAATTTTGAAGACATCGTAGCCGGAATTTCGCTCTATCGTCCCGGCCCGATGGATTTTATCCCCAATTATATTAAAGGGAAAAACCATCCGGAAACGATTACTTACGTGACGCCGGAGCTGGAGAGCATTTTGGAGCCGACGTACGGCTGCATCGTTTATCAGGAGCAGGTCATGCAGATCGTGCAGAAGCTGGCGGGATATACGATGGGACAGGCGGACAATATCCGCCGCGCCATGAGCAAAAAAAAGCAGTATATCATTGACGCGGAGCGCAAAAACTTTGTCAATGGCTGCAAGGAAAACGGCATTTCCCAAGCTGCGGCGGACGGCATTTACGATTCGATGGTGGATTTTGCAAAATACGCGTTTAATAAGTCTCATGCGGCGGCGTATGCGGTAATCAGCGTTCAGACGGCGTGGCTGAAATACTACTATCCGGTAGAATTTATGGCGGCGCTTCTGACGTCGGTGCTGGATAATTCCACGAAGCTGTCCGAATATTTATACCATTGCAAAGAGCTGGGGATCGCCGTACTTCCGCCGGACATTAATCGGGGCGGCGGGAAGTTTACGGTAGAGGGCGATAAGATCCGTTACGGAATGTATGCCATCAAAAGTCTTGGACACAATGTGATCGACCGGATTCTGGAAGAACGGAGCGAAGGCGGAGCATTTCGAACCCTGCAGGATCTGATCGAACGGATGATCGGAAAGGACGTCAATAAGCGTGCGATCGAAAACCTGATCAAAGCGGGAGCGTGCGACAATCTGGACGGAACGCGCAGACAGATGATTATGATGCATTCCGCGCTTATTGACCAGATCTCGCACCAGAAAAAAGCCACGATGAGCGGTCAGATGAGCCTGTTTGATCTGGCTTCCGAGGAGGAAAAGCAGCAATACAAGGTAAACTATCCTCAGGTGGGCGAATTTGAAAAAGAAATGCTGCTGGGATTTGAGAAGGAAGTGCTGGGTATTTATTTAAGCGGGCATCCGCTGGAAGAGTATCAGGAGGTTATGAGGAAAAATATTACTGCCACAGCTGTTGATTTTATGATAGATGAAGAAAGCGGAAGGGCAAAAGTCGAGGATAACGAGCATGTAGTGGTCGGAGGAATAATTGCGGAAAAGAGCATCAAATTTACCCGAAACAATCAGCCGATGGCGATCCTTTCGCTGGAGGATCTGACCGGAACGGTGGA
>CANQCX010000221.1 GCA_947591115.1 uncultured Lachnospiraceae bacterium
TATTTCCGGTAAAACCCGAGGATCCCGTCCATTTTTGCAGTCATGTTGGCAAGCAGGGCATCCAGAACGGTAATGGCGGTCATGGATTCCACCACGACGACCGCACGCGGCACGATCACAGGATCGTGGCGTCCTTTGATCTGAACCTCGATTTCTTCGCCGGACTGGCTGACCGTCTGCTGCATGGCGGAAATGGATGGAGTCGGCTTAAATGCGGCGCGGAGAACGAGAGGGGAGCCGTCGCTCATGCCGCCAAGCGTTCCGCCGGAATGGTTGGTTTTTTTGGCAATGGAACCGTCTGCGGCAGAAACGAACGCATCGTTGTTGGTCAGTCCGGTTGCGCGGGCGGCAAGAAAGCCGTCTCCGATTTCAAACCCCTTTACGGCGCCGATGGAGACAATCGCCTTTGCCAGATTCGCATCCAGTTTCTCAAAAACGGGATCGCCCAGTCCGACAGGCAGACCGGTTACAACGCATTCGACCAAACCGCCGGAGGAATTGTTTTCCGAAAGGCATTTGTTCAGGTAATCCTCCGCCTGTGCGGCAGCCTCAGGATCCGGCATAAAAAGGGCGTTTTCGCAGATCGCAGCCGCATCAAATCGGGAACGGTCGATTTCGATCGGCCCGATCGCACAGACATAGGTCAGAAGACGGATTCCCAGCTGCTCTAGGATTTTAGCGGCAATCGCACCTCCGGCGACGCGGCCGATGGTTTCTCGGGCGGAAGAGCGTCCGCCGCCCCGATAATCGCGGAAGCCGTATTTTTGGTCAAAAGGATAGTCGGCATGTCCGGGCCGGTAATAAGAAGCGATTTCGCTGTAATCATGGGAACGCTGATCCGTATTCCGTACGATCATGGAAATCGGGGTACCCGTTGTCTTTCCCTCAAAAACGCCGGAAAGGATTTCTACGGCATCGTCCTCTTTCCGCTGGGTGGTAAAACGGGACTGTCCCGGTTTCCGGCGGTTTAAGTATGCCTGAATATCCGCCTCACAGAGAGGCAGACCTGCCGGACATCCGTCCACCACCACTCCGATCCCTTTCCCATGGGATTCGCCCCATGTCGTGATTTTAAATAAGTTTCCAAAGGTAGATCCTGCCATTTTGTTCCTCCTGCTGTATCATGTATCATTATTTTATTATAGGAAATCTCAAGTTGAATAGTCAAGAAACTTATGCTATATTTTAAGAAAGTGAGCATATGATGGGGGTTGGTTTTATGGAATTTAATGCGGTTTATCATCAGGCAAGCGATAATTATTGTTATCCGCTCAATGAGGAAGAGCTGATCATCAATATTAAAACCGGATATGATGTAAAGGAAGTATACATTATCAAGGGAGATCCGTTCGAAGCAGGCATTTTGGGCGGAGGAGAGCAGTGGAACGGCGAAAAAGAAGCAATCGTTTTCCAGAAGCGGTTAAAAAACCAGATCTGGTGGACGACCACCGTTCGTCCGGATTATAAGCGGCTGAAATATTATTTTGAGCTGGTTACGGAGCAGGAGCGCTGGTTTTACTTTGAGGACGGTTTCGTCAGCAACGAGCAGTTGAATCTGGAAGGCAGAAGCCGTCAGTGTTTTGTATTTCCCTGGATGAACCCGAGCGACGTGGTCGTAACGCCGAAATGGGTAAACGATACGGTGTGGTATCAGATCTTTCCGGATCGTTTCTGCAACGGCGACTCGTCCAACGACCCGCAGGATGTACTTCCATGGCGGAATAAGGGCGCAGTGTCCAACGAGGAATGCTTCGGCGGCGATTTTGCAGGAATCCTTCAGAAGCTGGACTATCTAAGAGATCTGGGGATTACCGGACTGTATCTGACGCCGATCAACGAATCACCGTCCAGCCACAAATACGATACGACGGATTATACCAAGCTGGATCCGCGTTTCGGCGATGAAGAAACGTTTCACAGGCTGGTGGAGGAAGCGCATAAGCGGGGAATCCGCGTAATGCTGGATGGGGTATTCAACCACTGCGGCTTCTATTTTGCGCCCTGGCAGGATGTAATGGAAAAAGGGCCGGAATCCGAATACTATGATTGGTTTATGATCAACGAGTGGCCGTTTGTCCGCGACGGCAGCGCCGCAAGGAAAAAACAGTACTATACGTTTGCATTTTTTGACTGGATGCCGAAATTAAATACCAACAATCCGAAGGTTCGCGAATATTTTATTGAAATCTGCGCCAAATGGGTAGAAAATTACCGCATCGACGGCCTGCGTCTGGATGTTGCCAATGAAATTTCGCACAGGTTCTGCAAAGAGCTGCATAACCGCCTGAAAGAGATCAATCCGGAAATCTATATTTTGGGAGAAATCTGGCATAACGCGATGCCCTGGCTGCGCGGCGACGAATTTGACGCAGTTATGAACTATCCGCTCGGGCAGAGCATCAAAGATTTCTGGATCGACAAGAGCCTGACGAATGAAGATTTTGAATATACGATCAACCGATGCTATACCAGCTATATGCAGCAGACCAACGATGTGCTGTTTAACCTGCTGGATTCCCATGATACCAAACGGCTGCGCTCGGACGTAAAAAATCTGGACGAGTATTTTGCGCAGCTTGCGGTGCTGTTTGCCATGCCGGGAAGTCCATGTATCTTTTACGGAACGGAAATCGCAATGGAAGGGGGTTACGATCCGGACTGCCGCCGCTGTATGCCCTGGGAAGACATTGACGCGGGCAGATATCATGAGAGGATCCAGATCATTTCCCAGCTTCTCCATTTGAGAAAGCAGGAGCCGCTGCTGAAAAGCCGCAATTTCCATTTCCCGAATGATTATGCGCAGTACCCGCGCGTCATCCAGTTTCAGAAGGTCGGCTGGATGGACAATTA
>CANQCX010000222.1 GCA_947591115.1 uncultured Lachnospiraceae bacterium
TCGTGATACCTCTTTCCTGCTCCTGCTCCATCCAGTCCATGGTGGCAGTACCTTCATGAGTATCACCAATCTTGTAATTAACACCGGTATAGTAAAGAATACGCTCGGTCAGCGTGGTCTTGCCCGCATCGATATGAGCCATAATACCAATGTTTCTAGTTCTCTCTAATGGATATTCTCTTCCAGCCAAGGTTTTTTCCTCCTATTAGAATCGATAATGAGCAAAAGCCTTGTTTGCCTCTGCCATCTTGTGCATATCTTCTTTTCTCTTTACGGCTGCACCGGTATTGTTCGCTGCATCCATAATTTCGTTTGCCAGCCGCTCTTCCTGTGTTTTCTCGCCTCTTGCGCGGGAATAGGTGGTCAGCCAGCGGAGCGCCAAAGCCTGACGACGGTCCGGACGGACTTCGATCGGCACCTGATAAGTAGCGCCGCCGATACGTCTTGCCTTTACTTCAAGTGCCGGCATAACGTTGTTCATCGCTTCTTCAAATACCTCAAGCGCTGGTTTTCCTGTCTTTTCTTCTACTCTCGCAAATGCGCCGTACACAATTTTCTGCGCGATGCCCTTCTTACCGTCTAACATAATGTTATTGATAAGTTTGGTAACCACTTTGTTATTGTACAACGGATCTGCTAAAACGTCTCTTTTCTGAGTATGTCCTTTACGTGGCACGTTACTTCCCTCCTTAACTAATTTTGAATTTCTTCGTTAAATCAACGGTACTCACATGTGTCTTTCTAATGTGTTCGTGCGGGTATTTATGGTAATAAAAATAATCCCAACACTAACCTATTTAGTTCTGTTTGTGATACTGTCCGCTAAATGATTATTTAGCTGCTTTCGGTCTCTTAGCGCCGTATTTGGAGCGAGCCTGCTTCCGGTTTGCAACACCGGCGGTATCTAACGTACCGCGGATGATGTGGTAACGGGTACCCGGAAGGTCTTTTACTCTTCCGCCGCGGATCAGAACAACGCTATGCTCCTGCAGATTGTGACCTTCGCCCGGAATGTAGGATGTAACCTCGATTCCGTTGGAAAGACGTACTCTGGCGATCTTTCTAAGAGCAGAGTTAGGTTTCTTAGGGGTTGCCGTCTTAACTGCGGTACAAACACCTCTTTTCTGCGGAGAAGAAGTATTGATCGGTTTCTTCTGCAAAGAGTTGAAGCTCTTCTGAAGTGCAGGTGCAGTAGACTTCTTTACAGAGGTCTGACGTCCCTTTCTTACTAACTGGTTGAATGTTGGCATTATTTTCACCTCCTGTAGTTTGTTTATTTTTGCGCACTTGTATGCACGCTAAACTATTATATAAGCATATTTTGCACTTGTCAAGAAAAAGATTAAGAAAAGCTGCGGTTTTCCCGCAGCCTTTCCATTTTTCATCCTAAACATTACATTTCCGGTACTTCAATGGTTGAAATCGTCCGCTCGTCATCCAGCGCCGTTTCATTGTACCCTTCCGTATCGTCAAAATTCAGTTCCGCGTCCTCGTTAATATCGCTGTCCAGCTTAATATTGCGGTACCGTTTCATTCCGGTACCCGCCGGAATCAGCTTACCGATGATCACGTTTTCTTTCATACCGATCAGCGGATCCACTTTTCCTTTGATTGCGGCTTCCGTCAGAACTTTTGTCGTCTCTTGGAAGGAAGCTGCCGACAGGAAGGAATTCGTAGCAAGGGAGGCTTTGGTAATACCAAGCAGTACCTGCGAACCGGATGCCGGCTCTTTGCCCTCCGACTGAAGTTTTTCATTCAGTTCCATGAATTCCAGCGCATCGACCATGCTGCCCGGCAGGAAATCGGATTCTCCCTTTTCCTCTACGCGGATTTTCTGCAGCATCTGGCGTACAATGACTTCGATGTGCTTGTCATTGATTTCTACACCCTGAAGACGGTAAACTCTCTGTACTTCATGAAGCATATAATCCTGAACGGCACGCACGCCTTTGATCTTCAAAATATCGTGCGGATTAACGGAACCTTCGGTCAGCTCGTCTCCCGCCTCAAGAATCGCGCCGTCCATAATCTTAATTCTGGAGCCGTACGGGATCAGATACGTCTTCGTCTCGCCCGTTTCGTTATTGGTAACGATGACTTCACGCTTTTTCTTCGTATCTTTAATGGTTGCAACGCCGCCGAACTCGGTAATGATCGCAAGACCTTTCGGTTTCCGCGCTTCAAAGATTTCCTCGACACGAGGAAGACCTTGCGTAATATCGTTTCCGGCTACGCCGCCCGTATGGAACGTTCTCATCGTAAGCTGGGTACCCGGCTCTCCGATCGACTGCGCCGCAATAATCCCGATTGCTTCGCCGACCTGCACCGCCTGACCGGTTGCCATATTGGCTCCGTAGCATTTCGCGCAAACACCCATATGGGAGCGGCAGGTCAGAATCGTACGGATCTTTACTTTTTCGATACTGTTTCCGTTTTCATCTACGCCGCGGTTAATGATCGCCTCCGCCCTGCGCGGAGTAATCATATGGTTTTTCTTTACAATGATCTCGCCGTCTGCGTCGCAGATCGTCTCACAGGAGAAACGTCCCGTAATACGGTCTTTCAGGCTTTCGATTTCCTCGCGGCCCTCCATAAACGCTTTTACGGTCATTCCCGGGATCTCGCGGTCGCTTCCCTCACAGCAGTCGGACTCACGTACGATCATATGCTGGGAAACGTCTACCAGACGTCTCGTCAAATATCCGGAATCGGCCGTACGCAGCGCCGTATCGGAAAGTCCTTTACGTGCGCCATGAGCGGACATGAAATACTCCAATACATCCAGACCTTCGCGGAAATTGGACTTAAT
>CANQCX010000223.1 GCA_947591115.1 uncultured Lachnospiraceae bacterium
GCCGTCGCCACTCCGTCTGCATCTTCGCCCGGCACTCCGGCTTTTCTTCCGCCCTGACAGCCGATCGCTATGTAAAATGCCTTGTATCCCTGCGCGCGCAGTTCCTCCAGCGTAATATCCTTTCCAACTTCCACTCCGGTACGGATCTCCACGCCCATTTCCTTTATCACGTCAATCTCCGCCTGTACGACATCTTTTTCCAGTTTATAAGACGGAATTCCGTAAACCAGCATTCCTCCGGCTTTTTCATTCTTTTCAAAAATCGTCGGGGAATACCCTTTCTCCGCCAGATAGAACGCACAGCTAAGTCCCGCAGGACCGCCGCCGATAATGGCGATCTTCTCCGGAAAACTGCCTTTTAAGGAAGGAACCACTTTTTTCGGAATATAGCGCGTCTCCGCCTTCAGATCCTGCTCGGCAATGAATTTCTTGACCTCGTCGATCGCAATCGCCTCATCTACTTTTCCTCGGGTACATGCATCCTCGCAGCGCCGGTTGCAGACACGTCCGCAGACCGCCGGAAGCGGATTTTCCTTTTTGATCAGCGCCAAAGCATCCTGATACCTGCCCTGCGCCGCCATTTTCAGATAACCCTGTACCGCAATATGCGCCGGACAAGCGGTCTTGCAAGGAGCCGTACCGGTATCGTAACAATTCTTGCGGTTTTTATCCCGATAATCCTCCGTCCACATATGCGGTCCCCATTTTGCTTCGGAAGGAAGAATCTGCTTCGGATAGGAAACCTCGCTTCCATCCTTTTTGCAGAGCTTCTGTCCCAGTTTTACCGCACCTGCCGGACAATATTCCACACAGCGTCCGCACGCAACGCAGTTTTCCTTTTCTACCCTTGCGACATAAGCGGAACGCGACATATTCGGCGTATTAAACAGCTGCGAGGTGCGAAGCGCATAGCACACGTTGACATTACAGTTGCAGATCGCAAAAATCTTATCTTCGCCGTCGATATTGGTAATCTGATGGACAAATCCGTTTTCTTCCGCCTTCCGGAAAATCTCAAGCGCTTCTTCCTTCGTAATATAGCGGCCGCCCTTGTTGGTTTCCACTACATAGTCCGCCATATCTCCTACGGCAACGCACCAGCCCTCCGGATCGTCCGCGCATCCCTCGTCAAACGTCTTCCTTGAACGGCGGCAGGAGCATGGACTGGCTGCGTATTTTCCTTCGTATTTGTTCAGCCAGTGGGAAATATGCTCTACGGAAACGGATTTGTTTTCCATTTCGATCGCCTTTTCCACCGGAATCACGTGCATACCGATCCCTGCGCCTCCCGGCGGCACCATCGGCGTAACCTTCTCCAGCGGAAGACGGCTCATCCGTTCGAAAAACCTGCCCAGCTCCGGATGCTCGGCAAGCATATCCGCATTCATATTGGAAAACTCCGCGCTTCCCGGTACAAACATCGGAAGCACATATTGTTTTTCGTGTTTCGGATTTTCCCAGTTGTATTCAATGACGCCGTTTACGGACATCTGCTCCAGCAGTTCTTCCAGATGTTTCCGGTCCATTTTTGTGATCTGAACCATTTCATCCAGCGTTTTCGGCTTCCTGACTCCCATTTTCAGGGCAACCTCCGCCATTTCGTCCGTACACATTACGGCAAGTCCCCAGTACTCCGGATCATCCTTCGTAATCTTCTCCAATCCCAGCTTCTGCGGGATCCGGTCGGTAACCAATTTGGCAAGCTTTAAGATCGGCTCACGCACCGGCTCCTCCGGATGTGGATTCTTAAATTCATTCTTCTGCTCCGCCATAAAATAACCCCCTTATTTTTCCCCTTGTATTTTATATTCTTTTATCTGTCTGCGCAGCCAGTCGATCCAGCCGTCAAAACCTTCCCCTGTTTTAGCTGACAGATAAAAAATTTCAGCCTTTGGATTCAGTTTTAAAATCCGCTCTTTTACCGCCTCGGTATCAAACTCGTCAAATACGCACAGCGTGTCGCACTTGTTGATCAGAACCACATCGCAGATCGTAAACATCAGCGGATATTTCAACGGTTTATCATCTCCCTCCGGAACCGAAAGGATCATTGCGTTTTTCGTGCTTCCGGTGTCAAATTCCGCCGGACACACCAGATTTCCGACATTTTCCAGTACCACCAGATCCAGATCCTTTGTTCCAAACTCCCGAATGCCCTGTCTGGTCATATCGGCATCCAGATGGCACATCCCGCCGGTGTGAATCTGAATGGCGCGCACCCCTTCCTGAAGAATGGCCTGCGCATCCACTTCGGAATCAATATCCGCTTCCATTACGCCGATGTTCATCTCCTCCTTCAGCATGGAAATCGTGCGCCGCAGCGTTGTCGTTTTGCCCGCTCCCGGCGACGACATCAGATTTAAAAGAAAGGTCCCTTCTTTCTTTAGTTCGTCTCTGAGCCGGTCGGCGTCCGCGTTGTTGTCCTCAAAAATACTTCGCTTTACCTCAATAACTTTATACTCCTTCAAAATACCCCTCCATCTGAAAACTGCATCGAAAGCGGTTTGCGGCAGCCGCTTTTTTCTATTATATTTAAGATACTATGAAATAATTTTTCTGTCAATGGAAAGTCACATGTGCCATGCTTCCTGTAAAATACAGGTCAGGAAAGATCCGTAGCTCATTCGTAAATTCCTGGCTGACATGAATTATGGCATCCTCTCCTCTAAAAGCTGCCATATATAAACTCTCAAAGAAATATCGTGCTAAATCCTAAAGACGAGCTTAGGCTTAAGCATGTTTTTAGTTCCATTTTAAAACTTAAAAAATGACAATTTGTCAATTTCGAATTTTTTTCTTGTATTTCCT
>CANQCX010000224.1 GCA_947591115.1 uncultured Lachnospiraceae bacterium
AAGATGCCTGACGGCAACGCCAGGCATCTTCCTCTATATCAAGTTCGCATATTCATCAGTCTTTCGATCTCCTCCCGGTCCGGCATAACCCGAAGCGCTCCCTTTCTTGTGGTAATGATGGACGCTGCCGTATTGGCAAATGCCAGCATATTCTGCAGGTCTTCTTCTGTTAATTTCATCAAGCCATGCTCCAGAACATCATGAAGCACACATCCGCAGAATGTATCTCCCGCGCCAGTCGTTTCTACGGTTTTTTCCGTAATCCGAGCCGGAACTTCTACCATGATATCTCCATAATAAGCGCGGCTCCCATTTTTTCCCATAGAAACAAAAATCAGTTGGATTTGAGGATAACGTTTCCTGATCCAGTCTACTCCCTGTGTAAAATCTTCCTTTTCGGTCAGCCATTGAATTTCATTGTCTGAAATTTTTAATATTTTGCAGTACTGTAACCCATACAACACCTGCTCTTTGGCTTCTTCTAAAGAATGCCATAGCGGAGGCCGTAAATTCGGATCAAACGAAATGATTACATTGCTTCTAGCTGCAATCTCTAACGCTCTTTGGGTTGCCCTACGAACCCCCTCATGTGTCATAGACAAAGTCCCAAAATGAAAAATTTTCGAATTATGAATCAATTCTTCCGGAATCTCAGACTCCGTTAGCAGCATATCGGCTCCCGGATTTCGATAAAAAGAAAAATCCCTGTCTCCATCCGGCTGTGTATGAACCAACGCCAGTGTGGTATGCACATTTTCATCCATATACAGATATTTAGAATTGATTTTTACCTCTTCGATCGCAGTTTTCAGTTGTTCTCCAAAAAAATCCTTTCCGACTTTTCCAATAAAAGCGGTCGTATGCCCTAACTTTCCTAACATTGCAAGGACATTGCAAGGCGCCCCTCCCGGATTTGCCTCAAACAATGGATTTCCTTGCGTACTTACCCCGTTTTCCGTAAAATCAATCAATAATTCCCCTAATGCGGTTACTTCTATATTATTCATTTTAGCTTCCCTTCTTTCTTCTTTATCAGAATATCGCTGCCATAGTTTTTACAGAAAACCCCCGTAAGAATTACGCATTATTTTCACGTCAATTCCTACAGGGGATTTTCTTAATTTAGAAGATACGAAACGTCAGACCATCTCATGATTCCTCTTCCGCTATTTGTTTGTCTTCAGATTTCATATCGTCTAATCCTTCCGCAATCGGCAGTCCCATGATGACCGCACTTAGCAAGTTGAAAATCTTCGCAGAACCGGACTCTGAAATCGTCATTTCCAGTCTGCCGTAATCCCACGCGTTGTTTGCTTTTGCGGTAATCACAAAATCAATCTTATCTCCCGCCTTGACCTCCAAGCCGGTTTTTACAATCTCCTGACGTTTTTCTTCCGTCTCAGAAACCCCTACGTCATAACTCATGCCATCGATCAGCGTTCCGTTTTGGTATACTTCCACCTTCACGCCGTCCGGCCATGACGGATTTCCGTCATGATGTTCGGATTTGATATATGTACCGTTCAGATCGATCGTTCCGTCTTTGGCTGCGATCCAGCGGTAGATGGCTCCGGCATCTTCCGCCGGTTCCACTCCGTCCCGTTTCAGCGTTACATTGCATTGATCACTTGTGAATTTCCATTCCTCGGAAATCCACTTTTCCGCTACGGCAAACGCTCCGCTGCTGTTTCCATATCCGTAGTACCAGCCGTTGCTTCCCTGCTCGCCGTCCTTGAAATCATCGTTCAGATTCGCACTGTTGGAATTCGAGGAATTCGTATATTCCGGTTTTGGCTCCGGTTCGGAACCGGACTCCGAAATCGTCATCTCCAGCTTTCCGTAATCATACGCGTCGTTTGCTTTTGCGGTAATCACAAAATCAATCTTATCTCCCGCCTTGACCTCCAAGCCGGTTTTTACAATCTCCCGACGGATCTCTTCTGTCTGGGAAACCCCTACGTCATAACTCATGCCGTCGATCAGCGTTCCGTTTTGGTATACTTCCACCTTCACGCCGTCCGGCCATGACGGATTCCCGTCATTATGGGTAAATTTGGTATACGCGCCGTTCAGATCGATCGTTCCGTCTTTGGCTGCGATCCAGCGGTAGATGGCTCCCTTCTCCTTTGCTGGCTGCACGCCGTCCTTTTTCAGTTCCAGACCGCTGTTTAAGGCACTTGTATACGCTCCTGCAGCTTCATTATAAGTTTCCGCCAGTTTCAATTCACCGCTGCCGTTTCCATATCCGTAGTACCAGCCGTTGCTTCCCTGCTCGCCGAAATCCGCTTCCAGATTCGCACTGTTGGAACTCGAGGAATTCGTATATTCCGGCTCCGGCTCATACGGCTTAATGGAAATCTCAAGCCTTCCGCCATCCCATGCATTATTTGCTTTCGCATCAACGACAAATGTCAGGATATCCCCTTTTTCGATCTGTTGATCTTTCAGCTCGATCGTAACCGTATTATCATTTCCGTCGCCTCTGAATACCTCTACCTCTTCATTGAGCAATACGGTGTCATTTAAATAAACCGTAATTTTTGTTCCGTCCGGCCATGACGGATTTCCGTCATTCTGACCAAACTTGGTATAGCTTCCGAGAATGTCGATCTCTCCGCTCTGGGCGGCTGCCCACTGATACATTGCCTTCTTTGCCTTGCCCGGCTGCACAAAATCACTCTTTACCTGCAGATCGCTGTCGGTCGCCGACTGATATCCGGCATCGTCCCCGGTCTTTTGCGTAAGCACGCTTGCTTTCTCGAGCGAACTTCCTTCCAGATAGAACCA
>CANQCX010000225.1 GCA_947591115.1 uncultured Lachnospiraceae bacterium
GCAGGCTTTCTGTCCGCTCTGTTCGGATGCACCTTAATGGCGCCGCATGGCGGAATCTTCGTATTTGCAACCGTAGGCAAACCGTTGATGTACATTATTTCATGGATTTTGGGATCAATCGTTACCGCCGTAATGCTCGGCTTTATTAAAAAAGATGCAAAATGATCAGGAGGATAAATCATTATGAAAGAATTTCAGTATGTAATCAAAGATGAGCTGGGAATCCATGCAAGACCGGCAGGACTTCTGGTAAAAGAAGCGGCTTCATTCCCATGCAGCGTAACCATCGCAAAAGACGGGAAAGAGGTAGACGCAAAGCGGATCCTCGGCGTTATGGGACTTGGCGTAAAATGCGGACAGGAGATTACGTTAAAGACCGACGGGGAACAGGAAGCGGAAGCAATGGAAGCATTGAGCAGCTTTTTAAAGGAAAATCTCTAAATCAGTTTTACAGGGAGCAAAAATATGGTAATTGAGGGAAAAAGCGTATACAGCGGAATTGCGATCGGAAAACTGGAAATTTTCCATAAAGCCGATAAGCAGGTAAAAAGGAGCAGAATTACGGATGTGGAAGCGGAAATCAGCCGCTTCCACTCCGCAAAGGAGGAGGCAAAGGCGCAGCTTGCAGCCTTGTATGAAAAAGCATTAAAGGAAGTCGGAGAAGTCAACGCTGCCATTTTTGAAGTTCATCAGATGATGCTGGAAGATCTGGATTATGTGGAATCCATTACCAATATGATCCGCTCCCAGCAGGTCAATGCAGAATTTGCCGTAGCCAGCACCGGAGATAATTTCTCCGAAATGTTTGCGGCAATGGACGACGATTATATGCGGGAACGCGCGGCGGATGTAAAAGATATTTCCAACCGCGTCGTAGCGGTGCTTTGCGGCAGCAGTACGGGCAGTCTGCTTTCCGAGGAGCCGGTCATTCTGCTGGCGGATGATCTGGCGCCGAGCGAGACGGTGCAGCTGGATAAATCCAAAGTGCTGTCTTTTGTGACCAGACATGGCTCTACGAATTCCCATACGGCGATTCTGGCGCGAACCATGAATATTCCGGCGCTGATCGGAGTGGATTATCCGGAGGATGTAAACGGCAGGCTTGCGATTGTAGACGGCTATGAAGGAAAGCTGATGATCGATCCTCCGCTTCCGGTGCTGGAGGAATATCAGAAGAAAAAGGCAAAGGAAGACGAGAAAAAGCGTCTGCTTCTGGAATTAAAAGGAAAAGAAAACATTACGCTGGACGGAAAGAAGATCAATCTGTATGCCAATATCGGCAGCGTCAGCGACGTAGCCTCCGCGCTTGCCAATGACGCAGGAGGGATCGGTCTGTTCCGAAGCGAGTTTTTGTATCTGGAATCCAAAGATTATCCGACGGAGGAGGAGCAGTTTAAGGCGTACCGTACCGTAGCGGAGAATATGGCGGGGAAAAAGGTCATTATCCGGACGCTGGATATCGGGGCGGATAAGCAGGTCGATTATTTTGGTCTGGAAAAAGAAGAAAATCCGGCGATGGGTTATCGTGCCATCCGTATCTGTCTGGATCGGCCGGAGGTCTTCCGGACGCAGCTTCGTGCGATCTACCGCGCCAGCTACTATGGGACTATTTCAATTATGTTTCCGATGATCATTTCAGTGGATGAGGTGCGAACGATCAAATCGATCGCGGCGGAGGTCAGAAAAGAGCTCAAGGAGCAGCAGATCCCTTATAAGGAAGTCGAGCTTGGGATCATGATCGAAACGCCGGCAGCCGTTATGATCAGCGGGGAACTGGCAAAAGAGGTGGATTTCTTTTCCGTAGGAACCAACGATCTGACACAGTACACGCTGGCTATTGACAGGCAGAACCAGAAGTTGGATAATATCTATGATTCCCATCATCCGGCAATCTTAAAAATGCTTCGGATGATCGTGGAAAACGGACATAAAGAAGGCTGCTGGGTTGGAATCTGCGGAGAACTGGGAGCCGATACTTCTTTGACAGAGACATTTCTTAAGATGGGATTCGATGAATTGTCCGTCAGTCCGTCTATGATTTTAAAGGTACGCGAGAAAATACGATCAATCGATACGACGAATTAGGAGAAAACCATGCGATTAGTCATTGTCCGCCACAGCGATCCGGATTATGAAATTGATTCTTTGACACCAACAGGCTGGAAGGAGGCCGAGCTTGCGGCAGAACGGATCTCCAAAATGGAGGTAAAGGAGTTTTACGTGTCGCCGCTGGGACGGGCAAGAGATACGGCGTCCTGTACGCTGAAAAAGATGAACCGCACAGCGGTCGTCTGCGAATGGCTGAAGGAGTTTTCGCCTACGATTCAAAGACCGGATGTCAAAGAGGAACGCAAGGTTTCGTGGGACTGGCTGCCGCAGGACTGGACGGGCGTGCCGGAGTTCTATGATAGTAATCTGTGGTCGGAGCATGAAGTGATGAAGGAAGGGCATGTCCGAGAGGAGTATGACCGCGTGTGCCGCAGTTTGGATGAGCTGCTTGCCTCGCATGGCTATCAGAGGGAGGGCAATTATTACCGCGTCACGCAGCCCAATACCGATACGCTGGTATTTTTCTGTCATTTCGGTGTGGAATGCGTACTGCTTTCCCATCTTCTGCATGTGTCGCCAATGATCTTATGGCATGGCTTGTGTGCGGCGCCTGCTTCCGTAACGACCGTATATACGGAAGAACGGAGGGAGGGGATCGCTTCCTTCCGGATTCAGGCATTCGGGGATATTTCCCATCTTTATGCAGCAGGAGAGGAGCCTTCTTTTTCCGCAAGATT
>CANQCX010000226.1 GCA_947591115.1 uncultured Lachnospiraceae bacterium
CCTTATGATAATCTATGCAAGGTGACCGTAATGGATGAGAAATTACAACAGGCGTATTTATATGATTTTTATGGCGAGCTTTTAAACGAGCATCAGCGCCGTATTTATGAAGACTTTGTTTTTCAGGATCTTTCTCTGGGCGAGATCGCGCAGGAGGAGGGGATCAGCAGGCAGGGCGTCAACGATATGATGAAGCGCTGCGGCAGAAAACTTGCGGATTATGAATCAAAGCTTCATCTGGTGCAGAAATTCTTATCCGTCAAGCAATCGGTAGAGGAGATCCACAGCCTGACAAGGCAGTTTCAGAAGTCGCGTGATGATCGGCTCCTAGACCGGATACAGGTAATTTCCAATCAGATTTTAGAGGAGCTGTAGGATGGCATTTGACAGTTTATCGGAAAAACTGCAGAACGTATTCCGCAGTCTGCGCAGCAAGGGCAGACTGACCGAGGACGACGTGAAGACGGCGTTAAAAGAAGTAAAAATGGCGCTTCTGGAAGCGGACGTAAATTTCCGCGTAGTAAAGCAGTTTACAAAGGATGTTCAGGAGCGGGCCATCGGACAGGATGTAATGAACGGCTTGAATCCGGGGCAGATGGTCATTAAGATCGTAAACGAAGAAATGATCCGGCTCATGGGTTCCGAGACGACGGAGATCGCGTTCCGGCCGGGAAAAGAACTGACGGTAATCATGATGGCGGGACTTCAGGGAGCGGGAAAAACGACCACGACCGCGAAGCTTGCCGGAAAGCTGAAAAACAAAGGCAAAAAGACGCTTCTTGCGGCATGCGACGTCTATCGTCCGGCAGCCATTGAACAGCTTCAGATCAACGGAGAGAAGCAGGGCGTAGAGGTATTCTCGCTGGGCAATCAGGAAAAGCCGGTCAACATTGCAAAGCGTGCGGTAGAGTATGCCAAAAAGCAGGAATACAACGTTTTGATACTGGATACGGCGGGACGCCTTCATGTCGATGAGGAGATGATGGCGGAGTTAAGCGAGATCAAAGAAGCCGTTTCCGTATTCCAGACCTTGCTGGTGGTCGATGCGATGACCGGACAGGACGCGGTAAACGTTGCCAAAACCTTCGATGAAAAAATCGGCATTGACGGCGTGGTTTTGACCAAGCTGGACGGCGATACCCGAGGCGGCGCGGCGTTATCCATACGCGCGGTAACCGGAAAACCGATCCTTTATTCCGGAATGGGCGAAAAGCTTTCCGATCTGGAGCAGTTTTATCCGGAGCGCATGGCATCCCGTATCTTGGGGATGGGCGATGTCCTTACCATGATTGAAAAGGCGCAGGAGAACATCGACGAAGAAAAGGCCAGAGAGCTCGAACAAAAGATGCGCAAAAACGAATTCGATTTCGATATGTATCTGGAATCGATGGGACAGATGAAGAAAATGGGCGGTCTTTCCAGTTTGATGGGAATGCTTCCGGGCATGGGACTGGCAAAAGGAAAAATGCCGGAGCTGGATACGGATGCAGTAGAGAAAAATATGGGGCGTACCGAAGCCATCATATATTCCATGACGCCGGAGGAGCGCAGAGATCCGAACCTTTTAAACGTAAGCAGAAAACAGCGGATCGCAAGAGGCGCAGGCGTGGATATTTCAGAGGTCAACCGGCTGGTCAAGCAGTTTGAGCAGACGAAAAAGCTCATGAAGCAGATGCCGCAGATGATGGGGAAAAAGGGCAAAAAAGGAATGTTCAAAGGACTTCCTTTTTAAATAAAAAAGAAACCTATGAGGAGGTGAAAGTAATGGCAGTAAAGATTCGTTTAAGAAGAATGGGACAAAAGAAAGCTCCTTTCTATAGAATCGTAGTTGCAGATTCCAGATCGCCGAGAGACGGAAGATTCATTGAAGAGATTGGAACTTATGATCCGACCAAAGATCCGAGCGAATACCATGTAGATGCAGAATTGGCTAAAAAATGGTTAGACAACGGCGCACAGCCGACTGAAACCGTAAACAGGATTTTGAAAGCAGCCGGCATCGAAAAATAGGATTTGGGAGGTGGATGCAATGAAAGAATTGGTAGAGGTAATTGCAAAATCATTGGTAGATAATCCGGATGAGGTTGTAGTAACTCAGACCGAGAATGAAAAAGCAATTGTTTTGGAATTACATGTTGCACAGTCTGACATGGGCAAAGTGATCGGCAAACAGGGACGCATTGCAAAAGCAATCCGTTCGGTAGTAAAAGCCGCAGCCTCCAAAGAAGACAAAAAGGTTATTGTTGAGATTGTACAGTAATCCCGTAACCGTCCCAGATCATGTTTGGGGCGGTTTTTCATCTTATAGGGATTGCGCATTCTTTATTGTGCCATAGGAATCCGATTGGAGCTCCATGACATAAAAAGAGAGGAAAAGAATGGAAGATTTATTGCAGGTAGGCGTAATTACCACAACGCATGGGTTACGCGGCGAGGTAAAGGTGTTTCCGACGACGGATGACGCCGCGCGTTTTCGTAAGCTTCGGCAGGTAATCTTAGATGACGGAAAAGAAAAAAGAGAACTGGAAATACAGTCCGTCCGCTTTTTTAAGAATCTGGTCATTTTGAAATTCAAAGGAATAGACGACATCAATGACGTCGAGAAATACCGTCGGGCAGGACTTTATGTCACGCGGGAAAACGCTGTAGAATTAAAAGAAAACGAATACTTTATCGCAGATCTGATCGGTCTTTCGGCGGTTTCGGACGAAGGAGAAGACTTGGGAAGCATTAC
>CANQCX010000227.1 GCA_947591115.1 uncultured Lachnospiraceae bacterium
GAGAAAAAGAATGTCTGCCTGTTTGTCGATAAGCTGATCGGAAAACAGGAAATCGTCGTAAAACCGATTCCGGAATACGTCAGGAAGGTCAAAGGACTATCCGGCTGTACCCAGTTGGGAGACGGTAGCATAGCATTGATCTTGGATGCAGCGGGACTGGTGGAGTAGACGGAAAAATACAAAGAAAGGACAGGGGCAGGTCATGAGTGAGTTTGACACACAGAAAGGGAAATACGTAACCTTCCAGTCCGGAAGCGAATATTTCGGATTGAAGATCCAGTATGTCAACGAGATCATCGTTTTTCAGGAAATTACCGAGATTCCGGAAAGCGAAGACTACATCAAGGGATTGATCAATCTGCGGGGAAAGATCATTCCGGTCATTGATGTAAGGCTCCGTTTTAAGCAGGAGCCCTTTGAGTACAACGATAGAACCTGTATTATCGTAATAAACGTCAACAATCTGGTCGTCGGTCTGATCGTGGAAAAGATTGCGGAGGTTGTGGAAATACAGGAGGAGAACATTTTACCGTCGCCGACCATCGGACGGGCGGATAAATCCCAGAACAAATATGTATATGCCATCGGAAAGGTTGGCGATGAGGTAAAACTGCTGTTGGATCCGGATAAGCTGTTAAACGATGAAGATTTAAACGTGATCGAACAGGCAAGTGAACAAGCGCTGGAGGAAGAAGGAGAATAATATCATGAAGAAAAAAATGAAAGTAGTAACCAAACTGATCATTACCTTTATCATTATGGATCTTTTGATCATTTTTAATCTTTATCTGGGTTATTCCTCTGCACAGAGAATTCTTGTGGCAGGAAATCCGGAAAAATATCTGCAGTCCTACCGTCTGTTTACCGGAATCATGATGATCGTGGCGCTGGCTCTCACATCATGGATTTCCATCAGCATTATCAATACGATCCGCCGATCGATTGCGCAGCTTACCGATGTCGCAAAGCAGATCTCTATGGGAAAAGTGGATGTCGATCTGGTGCAGCGCAGCAATGACGAATTCGGAATTCTCATCGGCGATTATCAGAGAGTTGTAGACAATATCCGTTATCAGGCGAATATCGCGGAGCAGGTGGCGGAAGGAAATATGACGATCGACGTGATTCCGCGTTCCGAGGAGGATCTGCTGGGCACCTCGCTTAAAAAGCTGGTAAAGCGTAACCGTCACGCGCTTTCCGGAATCAGCGATGCCGCTTATCAGGTTACGACCAGTTCTTCCGAGGTAGCCAGCGCGAGCGAGGCGCTTGCACAGGGTTCAACGGAGCAGGCCAGCGCGATTGAGGAGATTACCGCCTCTATCAGCGATATTGCGGAGAAGACCAAACAGAATGCAAAAGAAGCCAACTCTGCGGCGGAGCTGGTCGATCTTGCAATCGAAGATGTGAAAAAAGGTAACGACCAGATGCAGGATATGATGGTGGCGATGAAGGAGATCAACGCTTCCTCGGAAAGCATATCCAAGATCATCAAAGTAATCGACGATATTGCCTTCCAGACCAACATTCTGGCATTGAATGCAGCCGTAGAAGCGGCAAGAGCGGGAGAAGCAGGAAAAGGCTTTGCAGTAGTCGCGGAAGAGGTACGGAATCTGGCGGCAAAGAGCGCGTCCGCTGCTTCCGAGACGGCGGAGCTGATCGAAGACTCTATCCGGAAGGTTGAGAGCGGTTCTAAGATCGCGGATGAAACGGCAAAAGCGCTGGAAGAAATTACGGATGCGGTACAAAAGAGCGAAACCATTATTTCCGGCATCGCGGAAGCGTCTAATTATCAGGCAACCGCAATTACGCAGATCAATCAGGCGATCGGGCAGGTATCGCAGGTAGTACAGAACAATTCCGCAACCAGCGAGCAGTGCGCGGCGGCAAGTATTGAATTATCCAATCAGGCAACACGTATGCGGGAGCTGCTTTCCGTATACCGGCTGGGCAGTTATGTACCGGAGCTGACCGCAAATTCGGATGCTTCCGGAGCTGACAGGGACGGCGGCGGAACGGATGCGAATGAGCCGATCATTTCACTTGGCGGAGGCTTCGGCAAATATTAAGAGAAGGTACTTCACAGATACGAAGTTTTCAGAATCAGGCGTACCGCAGCAGCAGTGTCGGTACGCCTGAAGCTTTATTGGAGGAGTTATTTTGGATTATTTAGAAGGCAACCCGAAAAAACAAAGAGTAACGGAACGTTATCTTCTGATCTTGTACAGCGTGTACCATTTCTGCATGTTTTTGTATTCCGTCAATTCCCGATGGGAAACATGGACTTCGGCGCTTATGGTCATCGCTGCGGCATCCAGTTGGATCGTATATGTGGGGAAGTACCGCGACTACCATTTCCGCGCCATGTATACGGCGGTCATGGTTCAGATCAATATGGTTTTGTACATGATGCATGTAGACAATCTTTTTCTGTCGTTTGCAACGTTTCTGGCGCTGGTGGTATTGATGGGAATCTATGAAATTCCGGATATTTTGTATACCCCGTTTATTTCGTCTACGTTTGCAATCTTTTACCATGCGTTCATCGCGCAGACGATTGATTATCATTCGCTGGAAGCCGTTTTTTCCGCCATACTTCAGTGCATCAATATTTACGGGGTGGAATATACGGTATTTTTCTGGGTAAAAAAGCGCAGCGACGCCAATATCCGGCTGGTAAAGGTCATTCGGGAGCTGAAGGAAACGGAGCGGAGCAAAGACGATTTC
>CANQCX010000228.1 GCA_947591115.1 uncultured Lachnospiraceae bacterium
CTGACCGAGTCCCGCAGAATAGACGGCAGGCTCGAGCCGGAGGAGGGCGCGGCGTTTGACGGCATTGAAGCAGTGCTGCAGCTGGCGGAGGCGGGACCTATCATCAAACGCTTTAAGGGAAACGATCAAGCGATGAGGGACGGCTTTCGGGACTACCGGCAGCTTCTTCGGATCGCCGCAAGGGAACCGGAATCGGATGAAGCGCAGCTTCTGCTGGGAAAAATCGTAGACCGGTACATTCTGTCCAATATTTCCGACAAGCCGATTCCAAATGCATGGCAGTACGAGCTTTCCCAGCGGCATCCAAAATCCATCCGGCTGCTCAGTTATTTTTTCGCCAATCATGAGCTTCCGGAAAAAGCGTACCAAATCGTGTGGGAGCACCTGCACTTAGGCAACACCCTGTACGGAAAAGAAAAGCTGCTGTACGGAGAACTAAAAGAAACGGTTCTTTCGCGTATGCCAAAGATCGCCGAAAAAACGACGCCGGATTACCAGAAAATCATAAGCGAATTAAACGAATGTCGGGCGCACAGCTCCGATGCGCAGATCGACCGTTTTTTTGAGCGGGAGGATTTTCAGGCGGCGCTGCTGGATCTGTATTTTGTAGAACAGAAGCTGCTGAAATATTTTATCATGTCGTGGGACGACCTGCATTATATCGACCGGCTGGAGGAGTTTTATACCGGCCACGCAAACGCGCCTCTCCGGAGTAAGGTATTAAACAAAATTCAAAACTGGCGGAGGGATTACCGGATCAAACAGGAGCTGGAGGAAGATTCCGCCTATATTCCGGAAAACGGCTGTTTTGATCTTGGGAAACGCGCCTATGTGCGCTATTATCTGAACGCCGGTTTTCATCGGGCAAACGGTCTAAAGGATTATCATTTGGAGTTAAAAACCGTTCTGGAAGAACGCCTTCCGGCTTCTTTGGAATGGACAAAAAAGCTGCTGGATCCGGAAAACGGAAGCTTTCCTGCCGGAAAACCGGCGGCATCCATCCGTTTTGGAGAAGATGTTTTAGAAGTATTTTTCTATCCCCGTCACATTGCATACCGCTGGGGACAAAAAGACTATGGACCGAATTATCCCTGGGAGCTGCTGCGGGATGAGCAGGCGGAGCTGTTCTGGCTGCTTCTTCCGATCGCACAGGCTCCTTTTGCGGAGCATGAAGCCGTAGACCAAGAGCTGCGCCGCCGGCTGGCTTCCCTGTCGCTTCATCCAGAGGATATTCCAGCGATCGCGGACTGCATTACCGGAAAAATCTGCCGGCTTGAAGACGAAGAAAACGAGCATCAGCCGTATTTTACCTTTTATGAAGAATCGGGAGAACGGCTGCTTGGCTGCGATGTTTATCCAAACGGCGAAATGGTCTTTTTTGAGGAAACGGACAAAGGAGAACCGCTTCTTCCAACCGGACAGTATCAGGCGCAGGATATGGATATGGCTTCCGTTATCGCCCATAGGATCTTCGGAGAGCTAAAGACATCGGAAAACGCAGATGATTTCGCGCTTCCGGAAGTCCTGCCAAAGCGGCTGGTTCTGAAAGATCAGTGGGGCGCCCCTTCCGTAATCGAGGGCGAACAGCTCACAAAAGAAATCCTTCAGGAAAATCTCAGACAGTTTCTATCCGGAAAACGCATCCGCGTAGAACTGGTCTGGAACGATGCCAACACTTTGGTATTCCGGAAGGAGCAGAGGCAGGAACGGTATCTTTGTATGTATTTTGACCATCAAAAATGCAGTTGGAACGCGCTGGTCGCACAGCCGGAAATCTATAGGGTAATCGAAGACGATCAGATTCAATATGCGCCTTTCGGAATCGGAATGCTTCCGGACTATCTGATCCATCAGAATACTTATCTGATCCGAAACCGGTTAAAGGATATTTTTGACCAGCTTGGAAGTGAACCGCCGAAACCGGCGCTTGGCATGTGGGATTCGCATGTCTACCGGAGCCGGAAGGAGCTGCGGTATCACTATGATATGCGGGTATTCGGGGATTTTTCTCCGGAGCAGAGCAAAAATCCCCTGACTGCGGATTTTGACCTTTCCATACTGCCGTCGCGGGTGTTATGGACGACTGCTGACGGACAACAGCAGGAGCATACCGTCGATGCGCGAAGGGATTTCACGCTGGTACAGGATCTTCTGCGGGATTATATGTCCGGACGTCTTGCGGCGCTTTGCCTGCAATGGCAGATGGTTGTTCTGCCGGAGGAAGACGCAGAGCTGCAGACGCTGCCTGTTCGGTCAGTGGAGCTGATCCAAGATCAGGGAAAACACCGGATGCGGTATGTAGACGAGCTGCGCAAAATCCGTCAGTGGTTTGTCAGCAACGTCAACGAATATCTGAATGCCGAGGGAAAGAAGTACCGCAAAGAAGCGTTCTTAGGGAAAACCGTACCGGCTTATCTGGTGCATGAAAATTTGGAGCGGATCCGCAGCTGCCTTGATCTGCTGCTCCCTGTCATTGACGAGCCGGACAGGATCGTCAATGCGTTTGGAGAGTTTGCGCCGGATGAAGCATAAAATATGTATCCTTTTTATGAACTGCCTCCAAAGCAGCATATTGCGCGATTACCGTATTGATGATAAAATAAAGGTACGGATGGAAGCTCCGTCCATTTTTACAAGGAGGGATGACATGGTTTCATCCAGCGAGAAAGAAAACGAAACCTTTTCCGGCGAGAAAAATACGGACACTGTATCGGTGCCGAGCG
>CANQCX010000229.1 GCA_947591115.1 uncultured Lachnospiraceae bacterium
GAGGACTGGAAGATCATTCTGGCAATATCGGACGAGCTGGCGGAGTCGCTGAAGGACGAAAGCTCCGTCAAGATCCGTTTTTGCAAAGACGATTTTACTACCAATGCGGCATGCAGTATTTTCAAAAAAGAGGGGAGCTTTTATCTGCAGCTTTCCTTAAGGACAGCCATGATCCGTTATGTCAACGACCGGTTTGCGGAGATCGAGCTGATCTTAAATGACGAATCCGGTTTAAAAATACCGAAATCCGCCATTACTACGAAAGAATTTTATACGATTCCGAAGGACTACTTTACCAAAGGAGGCGATTCAGACGAGCTGGGACTTCTGGTACAAAAAACGGTGGATGGGGAAACGACGGCGGTATTTGTAGTTCCGACGATTTATTACGAATCGGAAACGGCATATTATATCGACAACGAAGACGTAACGGAGGGGGATTTGATCGTAAAGGGCGATTCCTCCCAGCGTTATACGATCGGGACGGATGTAGATTCTCTGGTCGGCGTATATAATATCAATAAAGGGTACGCCGTTTTTAAGCAGATCAATGTGATTTATGAAAATGAAGAATATGCCATTGTGGAGCCGAAAACGGCGTATGGAATCGCATTGTACGACCATATCGCATTGGACGGCAGCAAACTTCAGGAAAATGATTTTGTGGTAAAATAAAGCATCAAAAAGGAGCTGTGAACATGTTAAAAGACAATCTGATACAGGTAGAAAACAACATTCTTACCGCATGTAAAAAGGCGGGACGCGACCGGAGCGAGGTAACGCTGATCGCCGTCAGCAAAACGAAGCCGGTTGAAATGCTTCGGGAAATTTATGACGCAGGAATTCGGGATTTCGGAGAAAATAAGGTACAGGAAATGTGCGAAAAAACGGAAGTGCTGCCGGAAGATATCCGCTGGCATATGATCGGCCATCTGCAGACCAATAAGGTCAAATACATCGTCGGGAAAACAGCGCTGATTCATTCCGTAGACAGTCTGCATTTGGCGGAGGAAATCCAGAAGCAGGCGGTGAAAAAAGACGTTGTGGTTCCGATTCTGATCGAAGTCAATATCGCGGAGGAAGCTTCAAAATTCGGAATCCGAAAAGAGGAAGCCATCCGGCTGGCGCGTGAGCTCTCTGCGCTGGATCATCTTCAGGTACAGGGACTTATGGCAATCGCGCCATATGTGGAGGATCCGGAGGAAAACCGCCCGTATTTCTCTGAAATCCGTCAATTATCTGTTGACATCCGAAATCAAAACATAGATAATATAAATATGAATGTTCTATCTATGGGGATGACAGGCGATTATATGGTAGCCATTGAAGAGGGCGCTACGATCGTTCGTGTTGGAACCGGAATTTTTGGCGAACGAGATTATACAAAATAATAAAGAGGTCTGTTTTATGGGTTTTATTGATAAATTTTTAAATGTCATGCGTTTAAATGACGATGACGATTATGAATTTGACAATGAGGATTATCTGGATGACGAGGTAGAGGAGCAGCCGAAAAAGAAAACTTCCTTCCGCTCGAAGGAGAAGAAAAAAGAAGAGCCGGTCGAAGCCGTAAAGGAAAAACCGGCGGTCAAAACAGCTCCAAAGATCACTCCGATTTCCAAGTCAAGCAGAAAGCAGGGATTAGGCATGGAAGTTTGTGTTATTAAACCGTCCTCCGTCGAGGATGCAAGAGAAATTACCGAAACATTATTAAACGGCCGTACGGTGGTTCTCAATGTAGAAGGTCTGGATGTAGATATTGCGCAGCGTATCATTGATTTTACTTCCGGCTCCTGTTTTGCCATCAGCGGCAATCTCCAGAAGATTTCCAATTATATTTTTATCATTACTCCGGCAAGCGTGGATATTTCCGGAGATTTCCAGAATATCATCGATTCGTTTGACGTATCGAGTCTGGGAATATAATCGGATTTGGGACGCCGTTTATGAATGAGCAGGATTTATGCAAAAAGCGCCTTATGGATCTGTCGCGTCAGGCGGATCGGAAGGGCATTGCTTTGTTTAGTGATTTTTTGAATCTGGATGAACAAAATACATATCATAACGCGATTGGTCAGTTTGCTACCCAAACGGAGACTTTTGGCGGTTATGACGGTGCTGAGCGTCAGATGGTTGCTTTTCTCCCTGATGCTCTTTATTATGAATGGAAATATCCGATCTGCTGCCTGCATATCCTGCCCAAAAATCCGAAATTTGCGGAGAATCTGACGCACAGGGATGTGCTGGGAGCCGTTATGCATCTTGGAATCGAACGCGGAACCTGCGGCGATATTATCTGCCAAAAGGAGCGGACGACGCTCTTTTGCGTGGATTCCATCGCCCCTTATATTGCGGAAAATCTGACCTTGATCCGTCATACGCCCGTAAACGTCCGGATCTCGGATTCCCTTTTGACAGAGCCGGTTCTTCAGGAGTATGAAGAACGGTTTGAAATGATCGCCTCGAACCGCCTTGACTGCATTGTTGCAAAAGCGTATCGTTTGTCGCGGACGGAGGCTTCTGATTACATCCGAAACGAAAAAGTATTTTTAAACGGGAAAACCGTTACAAACGGCAGCCAGTCGTGCGCTTCCGGTACGGTGGTTTCCGTAAGGGGAAAAGGCCGTTTTCGCTTCGATACGGACAGTTCCCTGAGCAAAAAGGGCAAACTTCGCATTCATCTCATGCTGTACCGATAGACAATTTGGCAGAACAGGA
>CANQCX010000230.1 GCA_947591115.1 uncultured Lachnospiraceae bacterium
TTGCCAGATCACGCAATATTAAAAGGAATGATTGAAACTTAATTGCAGATTTGAAATGTTAATTGCACAGTTTCCTAATTTATAGCAATCTGAGAAGCTCTTTGCTGCCGATGAAAAGATAGATTTTGTTTGTATCAAAATCAGCAGGAACATAGATCCGGCGCGTGGTTCTGGCAATTTCCTAATGGAAACTTATATTTCGTTTCGCGGACTGGAAAATGAAATTCTTAATGAATTACAGGACTGGCATATGATACATACGCTGATGTAAAAGGACTGGTTGCCTTGCCGTATGCACCTGATGAATTGAGCAGGTTGGAAATAGACGATTGAAAAGATTATGAGAAGAAAAAAGAAACTACTATAAAAGATAAAGGAAAAATCTGATGGAATGGGTTAGGAACATGAGTGGAATTGAATGAAGAATAATTTGATTTAATCCTAATTTTTTACGGGAGGAGATTTTGAGATGGAGCAGATCACAAGAGAACAAATGGAAAAATTAGAACATTTAAAAAGTTATTTAAAGGAACTGCATTCGGCAGCAGTGGCTTTTTCGAGCGGTGTAGACTCGACTTTTTTGTTGAAGGCTGCCGCTGATACCTTAGGGGATAAAGTCATTGCCGTAACAGCGAAATCCTGTTCTTTTCCAAAAAGAGAATTAGACGAGGCGATCGTATTCTGCAAAAGGGAAGGGATCCGGCATTATGTGTGCGAGTCGGAAGAATTAAACATTGAAGGGTTTGCCCAGAACCCAAAGACCAGATGTTATCTTTGCAAAAAAGAGCTTTTTGAAAAAATTCGGATAATTGCCGATGAAAACCAGATGGAACATATCGTGGAGGGTTCTAATCTGGACGATAATGGCGACTATCGGCCGGGACTTTTAGCCGTAGAGGAGCTTGGCATTAAAAGTCCGTTAAGGGAATGCCGTTTTACAAAGGCGGATATTCGTGCCTTGTCAAAATATCTGAAGCTGCCGACATGGGAGAAACAGTCGTTTGCATGTCTTTCCTCCCGTTTTGTGTATGGAGAAACCATTACAGAAGAAAAACTGGGCATGGTCGATAAAGCGGAGCAGCTTCTTTTAGATATGGGATTTCATCAGGTTCGGGTGCGTATTCATGGCAGGATGGCAAGGATCGAGATAGATTCCAAAGAATTTGAAAAACTGATAAAAGCCGAAACCAGAGGTAAAATCATAGAAAAGTTCAAAGATTATGGATTTTCCTATATCACGATGGATCTGATGGGGTACCGGACAGGAAGTATGAATGAAACACTTGATTTATAAAACCTATTGACAAGAGAAAAGTAAACACGTATAATGTGAAGCATAGAATAAAACCTATAAAACCTATTAGTAAAATAGGAATAAAGAAAGGAGCAAAAAGTAATCATTATGAGTCAGATTAAAGAAAGCGCACTGGAGTTGATCGGGAAAACCCCGATACTGAAACTGAACGGGTATACGAAGAAGGCTGGTGTAACCGATGCCACGATTCTTGCAAAGCTGGAATATTTGAATCCGGCTGGCTCCGTAAAAGACCGTATTGCATTGGCAATGATCGAGGATGCGGAGAAAAAAGGACTGTTAAAGGAGGGCGCAACCATTATTGAGCCTACCAGCGGAAATACCGGAATCGGTCTTGCCGCCGTTGCAGCAGCGAAAGGCTATAAGGCGATTTTAACGCTTCCGGACACCATGAGCGTAGAGCGGAGGAATCTGCTGAAAGCCTATGGTGCGGAGCTGGTGCTGACAGAAGGCGCGAAGGGAATGAAGGGAGCCATTGCAAAAGCCGAGGAATTAAAGGAAGAAATCGAAGGCTCCATTATTTTAGGGCAGTTTGTGAATCCGGCAAATCCGGCGGTGCATAAAGCGACAACGGGACCGGAGATCTGGGAACAGACAGACGGAAAGGTTGACATTTTTGTTGCCGGTGTCGGAACAGGCGGAACCATTACGGGTGTTGGCGAATACTTAAAAGAAAAGAATCCGGATGTAAAAATCGTGGCGGTTGAGCCGGCGGGCAGTCCTGTTTTATCAAAAGGAACTCCGGGGGCGCATAAGATTCAGGGAATCGGAGCGGGATTTGTTCCGGAGGTTCTCAATACGGAAGTATATGACGAAATTTTAGCGATTGAAAATGAGGATGCATTTGCAGAAGGAAAAGCGTTTGCGGTAAGCGAAGGAATCCTTGTGGGCATTTCTTCCGGAGCGGCGCTGAAAGCGGCGGTCATTCTTGCGAGCAGACCGGAAAACAAAGGAAAGACGATCGTAGCATTACTTCCTGACTCCGGCGACAGATATTTGTCTACTCCGTTATTCAACAATAATTAGGAGTCAAAAAGCGTCCGGACGAGTGTTTGAGGAGATGCTCCAACGGCATTTAACCGGAATAAACTTTTGATTATCCGAAAACAGCATCTAAGCCCAAATGGTTTAGGTGCTGTTTGTTTTATTGTAAAATCGATAACGATTTCAAAACGCCGGAAGAAAATTTGAAACAGAGAATTGACGATGTGTCAGAATAATGCTATAGTAATTGTGCTGACATAGTGTCAGAAAATTTCTGTAAGATGCATCATGAAAGCGCGTCCGACGGCGGTTTGTCTATCCAAGACAAGAAAAAAGATCAAACGCGAGGTTTTGCAAACGCCTAAGGACAAGAATAATAAAAAAGGAGAGAACGATA
>CANQCX010000231.1 GCA_947591115.1 uncultured Lachnospiraceae bacterium
GATTGCCGGCTGATATCTATTCTGCTCCTATGAGAAAAGAATACAGTATCACGTTACGTAAAAGTCAATAGTTTTTGCAAAAAATTTTTTCATTGCTTTGACCGATGCATCGGATTATAATGTCATTAAAATAGTCGTTTGCAAAACACCGCATTGAGTTTTTTGTTCAGAATAGACAAACCGCCGCTGGACACGCTTGCGCTATATATCGCTCGCAGCGGTACATAAGGCGCTAAAATACAGCGCCTAAGTACCGGCGGCTCTCCAAATGTCCGGCGCGCGGAATTGTCTATTCTGAACAATCAAGAACCGCAGGTATCGGTGTTTTGCAAACGCCTAAATGTCATTAAAATTAAAAAGAAAAGGAGAATTTACCATGCCGTTTATTGATTCAAAGATCACGCTTCCGGTGCAGCCGGAGCAGAAAGAAAATATCAAATCCCAGCTTGGACAGGCGGTTTCCCTTCTGAACAAATCGGAGAGTTTTCTGATGGTCGGATTCGAAGACAATTACGATCTGTATATGGCGGGAAAGAAATTGGAAAAGGGAGCCTATGTTTCGGTGCGTCTGTTTGGAGAGGCTTCTTCGGATGCCTATAACCGGATGACCGCGGAAATTTGCCGGATTTACGAAAAAGAGCTTGGGATCCCCGGCAATGCGATCTATGTTACCTATCAGGGACTCCGCGACTGGGGTTGGAACGGACAGAATTTTTAGGAAGAGCTTATGGAAGAAATCATCAGACAGCATATTGTCTTTTCCGGACATGTTCAGGGCGTCGGCTTCCGTTACCGCGCGCGTTACGCCGCAGAAGGACTGGGAATGACAGGATGGGTTAAAAATCAATGGGACGGAACTGTGGAGATGGAGATTCAAGGGACGTTAAAGCAGATCAACCAGATGCTGAAGCTGATCAATCAGGGCAGCTATATTCAGATCGATCGGATGGATACGAAACAGATTCCGCCGGAAGAAGGAGAATATGGCTTCCATGTGAGGTAACTGTCCGTAATATCGTACACAAAAACAGGTACACTTCTTTCATCAAAAGGCCAAAACCGGCAGTCGATGAAAGGAGTGTATTTTTATGAAAGGTTATATTGTCGAGAACGGTTACATGGGATATTTGGACGGACAGTACCGCCTGTTTGCGGACGAAAGCGATTATAAAGAGGCATATCTGGAATCAGAAGGTTGAATTTCGCGCCTCCATATGTCATAATATAACTTGGCAAAAAAGGCGTCGCGCAGTATGACAAAGATCGGCATACTGCGCGGACGGATTTTGATACCATAGTATACAGAAAGGCTGCCGGCGGCAGGCTTTCGTATTGGAATGGAGGGATTTGACATGAAACAGGAGATACAGGTTGCTTATCAGCCGGCAGATTTGAAAATCCGACCATATGAGCATCATGCAAAATATTACGAAACCGATCAAATGGGGATCATCCATCATTCAAATTACGTAAAATGGATGGAAGAGGCAAGGATGGATTTGATGGATCAAATCGGACTCTCTTATAAGCAGATGGAAGAAATGGAGATCATAAGTCCGGTGTTATCCATATCCATTGAATATCACAGCATGGTTCGCTTTGACGACGTGGTGGTCATTGAGACAAAGCTGGTAAAATACAACGGGATCAAGATGGAAGTAGAATACAAAATGATCGACAAGGAGACCGGAGAGCTGCGTTCGACGGCAAGAAGCAGCCATTGCTTTTTAAACCGCTCCGGAAAACCGATTTCCTTAAAACGCTCCTATCCGGAACTGGACACCAAATTTTTTGAGGTAAAGGAAGATTAGCGCATGATACCGGAACGATTGCAGTTATTGCGAAAAGAAATGGAGCGGCGGAAGATTGCGCTTTATGTGATTCCGACTGCGGATTACCACGAATCCGAATATGCAGGACTTCATTTTAAAGCGAGAGAATATATGACGGGATTTACCGGTTCGGCGGGAACTGCGGTTATTTCGCAGACGGAAGCGGGACTTTGGACGGATGCCCGCTATTTTGTACAGGCGGCAGGACAGCTTGAAGGGACAGGCGTTACGCTTTACCGGATGGGCGAGGAAAATGTTGTGTCCGTAAACGAATATATCGAGCAGCATTTGAAAGAGAACGAATGCCTGGGGTTTGACGGAAGAACGGTAAACGGCGCGTGGGGACGGGAATTAGAAGAAATCGTCCGAAAAAAGAACGGTACGCTTTCGGTAGAAGAAGATCTGGTGGAGCGTATCTGGAAGGACCGCCCGCCGCTTTCGAAAGAGCCTGTCTGGATTTTCGGGGAAAAATATACCGGAATGCCTACCGCGGACAAGCTTGGCAGGATTCGCGCGATCTTAAAGGAAAAGGGGGCGGATATTCATCTTTTGACGTCCCTTTCGGATATTGCATGGCTGCTCAATGTGCGCGGCGCGGATATCCCGTACGTACCGGTCGTGCTGTCGTATTTATCGGTTACGGAGGACTCCTGTATCTGGTTTCTTCAGGAGGAACTGCTGACCGGCGGCTTGCGTCAGTATCTTGCGGCAAACGGGATCACTGCCCAAGCTTACGACGGCTTCTATGATTATGTCAAAAACATACCGGACGGCAAAACGGTGCTGATGGACACCTCGGTAGTCAATT
>CANQCX010000232.1 GCA_947591115.1 uncultured Lachnospiraceae bacterium
TAGCTTTGTTATCGCGTTGCTTGCCTTTCTCGACAGAGACAAGGATCACAAGCGAAAAAAATAATGCCCGCCCTGTCATCACCAGGACGGGCGCCTCTCACTGAGAAGTAATTACCTTGACTTGGGATACTCCACCTTTGGGGTGGGTTCCTATGGGCATCTGTTACCAGCAGATGCCCTTCTTTATGTTTAATATACCATATTCAGTGCGGAGTTTCAAGTGCTTTCTCTTTCTGAATTATTACGCTTGAATTTTTACATTAATAAAAGAAGCCGCAAATTTTACCAGATCAAAGGAGGAACCCAAACATGCTGCAGCCTAATATTGACCTTCAAGGAAAAACCGTTTTGATTACCGGTTCGTCCGGTTTTATCGGTGCAAATCTTGTGATGGAGTTATTAAAAACAGTCCCCGATATCCATATTATCGGGATGGATAATATGAATGATTACTATGAGGTATCATTGAAAGAATATCGTCTGAAACAGATCGTACAACTTGCGGATCAGGTTTCAGGCGATTTTATTTTTGTAAAAGAAAATATTGCAGATAAGGAAGCGGTAACTGCAGTTTTTCGGGAGCACCATCCGGAAATTGTGGTCAATCTGGCGGCGCAGGCGGGAGTACGTTACAGCATTGAAAATCCGGATGCCTATATCGAATCCAATCTGATCGGATTTTACAACATTCTGGAGGCATGCAGACACAGCCGCGGCTGCGGGGAATCTGCGGGCGTACAGCATTTGGTTTATGCCAGCTCGTCTTCGGTGTACGGAGCCAATAAAAAAATTCCTTATTCCGTACAGGATCAAACGGATCGTCCGGTATCGCTGTATGCGGCGACGAAAAAATCCAACGAACTGCTTGCCTATGCGTATTCGAAGCTCTATCAGCTGCCGGCTACGGGACTTCGTTTTTTTACGGTATACGGACCGGCAGGAAGACCGGATATGGCGTATTTCGGTTTTACGAACCGGCTGATTCAAAATGAAACCATCCGAATTTTTAATTACGGAAACTGTAAAAGGGATTTTACCTATATTGATGATATTGTGGCAGGGATCAAAGCGGTCATGCAGCACGCGCCTGTTGCGGCAAGCGGCGAAAAAGAGCGGGATGTGTGCCATAAGGTTTACAACATCGGAAACAGCAGTCCGGAAAATCTGCTGGATTTTGTAACCATTCTTCAGGAGGAGCTGGTGCGTGCAGGCGTGCTGCCGGAAACGTATGACTTTGAGCAGCATAAGGAACTGACCGCCATGCAGCCGGGGGATGTGGAGGTTACCTTTGCAGATACGACGGAGCTGGAAGAGGATTTTGGTTTTCGCCCGCATACGGATCTGCGCGAAGGCTTGCGCGTTTTTGCACAGTGGTATCACAGTTTTTATCAGTAGAATATTTAGAAGAAACGAAGAGGAGAAAAAAGATGAGTAATCGAAAAATTGCGGTTGCAGGAACCGGATATGTCGGACTTTCTATGGCTGTACTGCTGGCGCAGCACAATCATGTGACGGCGGTAGACATTATTGAAGAAAAAGTAGAAATGCTTAATGCAGGGAAATCGCCGATTCAGGACGAATACATAGAAAAATACTTGATGGAAAAAGAACTGGATCTTACCGCGACGCTGGATGCAAAGCAGGCGTATTCGGATGCGGAGTTTGTAATTATCGCCGCTCCGACCAATTATGACAGTAAAAAGAATTATTTTGACACCTCGGCAGTGGAAAATGTGGTAAAACTGGTCATGGAAAGCAATCCGGATGCAGTTATGGTAATTAAATCTACGGTTCCGGTCGGGTACACGCGGATGCTTCGGGAAAAAACGGGAAGTTCCCATATTTTGTTCAGTCCGGAATTTTTACGGGAATCCAGAGCATTATATGACAATCTCTATCCAAGCCGCATCATTGTAGGAACGGATTTAAACGATGAATATCTGACGGAAAAAGCGCATATTTTTGCAAAGCTGCTTCAGGAGGGCGCGTGTAAACAGGAAATAACCACGCTTTTTATGGGATTTACGGAAGCAGAGGCGGTCAAACTGTTTGCCAATACCTATCTGGCGCTGCGGGTATCTTACTTTAATGAACTGGATACCTATGCAGAGTTAAAAGGACTGGATACGCAGGCGGTTATTGACGGCGTATGTCTGGATCCAAGAATTGGAACGCATTACAACAATCCGTCCTTTGGCTATGGCGGTTATTGTCTGCCAAAAGATACGAAGCAGCTGCTTGCCAATTATGCGGATGTGCCGGAAAATCTGATTCAGGCGATCGTGGAAAGCAACCGTACGCGGAAAGATTTTATTGCAGAACGTGTATTGGAACTGGCGGGAGCTTATGAGGCAAACAGCAGTTTTGATATTCAAAAAGAGCATCCGGTGGTCATTGGAATGTACCGCCTGACTATGAAAAGTAATTCCGATAATTTCCGTCAGAGCAGCATTCAGGGCGTGATGAAGCGTGTGAAGGCAAAAGGAGCTGTGGTTATCATTTATGAGCCGTCTCTTGTAGATGGCTCTACTTTTTTTGGAAGCAGGGTGGTTAATGAGCTGGAACAGTTTAAAAAATCCTGCGATGCCATTGTAGCAAACCGCTATGACGCCTGTCTGGATGATGTACG